>NZ_JBKQXU010000004.1:111549-190621 GCF_048545135.1 Gardnerella bretellae | reverse complement strand
AGTCCAGTGGACTTCCAACGCGAGTTTCGTAGCAAGCGCGTTACCCGCGCGAGCGTTCCTTCATCGATCCTCATTTTGCGAGTTTTTGTTTGATGTGGCGCGAGTGCGCGGCTGGTTGCGTTGCTTTATAAATATTAATATTAGTGTATAAATGTATAAAATAATCGCGTTTTATACTAAACATTTGTTTAGAATCGCCATTAGAAATGTAATCTAGCTTACATTTGTTATATTAATTTTGACCGTAAAAACCTGCCAAAAACGTTGGAATAAAGCCTCACGGGGGGGGGTCTAGTAGGCTATACATCATAACAAATATGTTGCAACAAATATGTATATTCGGTATTATTGAATGTGAATCTCAATAAAAGAGATAGCGCTTTTGAGGGCTGAGCAGAAGTTTCATATGTATTTGACCGTAGTTCAATCAGCGTTTTGATTACTGCATCAAGCTCTTCGCTAATAAATTCACAAAGACTTGTTCAGAGAGAATTTGGTATTCAAGGAGATACACAATGACTAAGTCAAATTCTAGAAAGCACGCACGCAAGGTAACTTTGGATGCTGCAGTAAATAACGCAATTGAAAAGGCTGTTGACGCTCGTAAGGTGGCGGCGTTTACGGTTGGAGCCGCAGGCGTATTAGCCGGTGCGGCGTTCGCTTTTGGAGCAACTCCTGCAATGGCAGCGGAGACTGGTGCTGCGACTGAGCCTACAAAAGCACCTGTGGCTGCTGGTGAGAATGCTGGGACTGGTAAGAAGGATGAAGCTGGCAAGGCTGATTCCAAGGCTGATGCTAAGCCTGAAGCTAAGGAAACTGTAGCTAAGGAAACTGAGTCTAATAACGCTGAGGCCAAGGACGCTGCTAAGCAGGAGCAGGCTGACGATAAGGATCAGACTGAAGCTAATAAAGAGGCTGGGGATAAGGCTGAGAATACCAATAAGCAGACTGAGCAGAAATCCGAGAATACTGTAAATACTGATGGTACTGAAGATAAATCGACTGTTGTAAAGAGTCGTGGTAAGCGCTCGTTGCCTGATAATCCGCCGTCTGAAGATACTGCGACTGTTCAAGATCGCGCTTCAAATAATGATGCTAAGCCTTCACAGATTAAGCCTGACACATCGGATAAAGCTAATACCAAGATTGATGTTGACGAGAATAACGCTGACACTATGCCGAATATGTATGGCTGGGGAAGCACAGAAAACACGTTTAGTGAAGATGGCGAAAAGCACACGGTTACCTTCCACTTTGCAGCACCAAAAGATGGCAAGATTACCAATATTGCTATTTTCCCTGCTCAAAACAATGGTTTGAATAACGATAAGAGCAAGAGGGGTGCTGAATACTATTCTAGCGATCCTAAGATGCGTCAGAGCTTCTCTGGTACATATGAGTTTACGCAGAATGGTGACGGTTCTGCTGACCTTAAGATGAGCAATCTTTTTAGTAAGGGTACGGTCAATGGCGGCGCTGAGAAGTATGTTGCTAGTCGTTCTATTTTCGTGTACGTAACTAATAAAGATGGTAAAGAAGATGTTGCTTATAAAACAAATGTGTATCGTGCTGTAACGCTTGTTCCGCCAAAGACTTCCGGCTCTGTGGTTCTTAAGTATAATCAGCCTCTTACGGCAGAAAAGGTTCAAGCAGCAATTACTGAAGCTGGCAATATTAATACTGCGCGTAGCGATAAAAAGTCGGTGAATGATCAGCTTTCTGGTAAATTTACAGAAAATATTAACTTAAAAGCTGATGATGCTTACGACAAGACTACGTTTGATGCTATTAATAAGGAAACCTCAGCTCAAGGCGCAAAAGATAAGACTTACGTAGCTGGCGCGAAGACGCTTAACACCTACATGGTTACTGATTTAGGCTTTAAGTCGCAAGCTATTCCGCTTACTGTTGCTCGCTACGATGATCGCATCGAAAAGCCCGTCGTAGACGAAGTGGATATCAAAAAGCTCACAGATGACCAGAAGGCAGAAATTATTAAGAAGCTTGCAACGCTTAATCATGTGCCACAAGACAAGGTGACCTTCAACGATCAGGGCGAAGCTGTAATCAACTTCGATGGTGTTGATCCAAACGACGCTCCTAAGATTCCTTTGCGCGACCTTGTGTTGAAGCAGCTCAAGGAAGCTGATGTTACCGTTCCGACTGGCGATAAAGCAGTCTTTGTGGCTAACCCACTTGGATATTCAAACGCTGAACTTGACCGAATCAAGCAGTCGATTTTGGATGCTAACAAAGATAACCAAGAGCTTGGTCTTACCAGCAAAGACCAAATCACGCTTTCGTACATTGAAGGCGATACGGTGAATGCTGGACACAAAAATCAGGGCATCTCGAACGGTATGGCGGAAAACACGATTACCGTTAAGATTAAGACCGATAAGGCAGTTGCTGAGTTTACGTCTGATGTAAAAACGAGCAAGCTCACAAAGCTTCCAAATATTCGCAAGGATTACACAGTTTCGTGGGATGAGTCTAATAATAAGATTCAGGGCCGCGCCTCCGATGAAGGTCTTTCTTGGAGTAAAGACCATAAGACTATCATTTACCGCTACGATCCAACTAAGGCTACTGCGTTTAAGTCTGACGACGTTACCAAGCTGCTTACAGCTACGCCAACAGATTCAAACGCTGGCTTGCGTACGATTAAGGGCGACGAGACGCTTCAGTATGAAGGCTCAGGGAAAAATCCGCGCAAGTCGCACGTGCACTACGTGGTTGATACTAATGGCGAGCCTACAGGCGCGCTTACGCTTGGCATTATGAGTGGCGGCTACTGGAGAGGTGACCCTCAGATTACAGGCACTGAAGTGGATAGGGGTAACGTACTATCCAAGACGGGTGAATATAAGTGGGATGATGATGCTGAGCCTGTAACACTTGCGTCTAAGGATGGCAAGATTTATAGAGCGCGTCTTTTTGTGGCGCCGTATGGTATGGAGACCTACCAGCACGTGTACGCGTTCCCTGATAATAAGAATCCAAACAATACGCCTAAGGCGATTAACGTTATCTTTGTGCCGCAGACGAATCATAAGACGAAGGATTTGAAGACGTCGGTTGAGGGTCACAAGCTTGCTGCTGACAAGAAGACTCCAATTGATTCTGCGTACTACAACGCGTCTAAGGATAAGAAAGATGCGTATGACGAGGCGTTGAAGGAAGCTAATGCTGCTCTTGAGGCTGCTGGTAATACAGAAGATTCCAAGCTGTCTGAAGCGCTTAAGGCGCGCATCGATAACGCTACGATTAACCTTAACAAGGCTCGCGAGGCTCTTGATGGTGCTAAGACCGATAAGGATAAGCTGAGTGCCTCGATTGAAGCCAATGGCAAGGCCGCTGAAGGTGGTACTGCTGCAACTCCTGGTACGGTAACTACTGACAGGTATAAGAACGTTACTGAGCCTGACTTTAAGACACCTGATGGCAAGGCTGATACCAAGAAGAATGAAGCTGCTAAGGCTGCTAAGACAGCTTATGATGAGGCACTTGCTGAAGCTGAGAAAGTAAAGGCTGACGACAACGCCACGCAAAAGGCTGTTGATGCTGCCAAGGCTAAGCTGGACGACGCTCGCAAGAAGCTTAACGACTTCACCACCAACAAGGATGAGTTGAATAATGCTATCGCTCAGCATGGCAAGGTAAACACGGGCGATCCGACTAAGACCGATCCTGCAGAGAAACTTAAGACCGCCGACCCAACCTACCAGAATTCGAGCAAACAAGAGCAAAAGGCGTACGACGACGCTGTTAAGAAAGCTGATGAGGTCTCCAAAGATCCTAACGCTTCCCAGAAGGAAGTGAACGAGGCTATCAAGAAGCTTAAGGAAGCCAAGGCAGCGCTCGACAAGAACGCAACCAACAAGGCTCCTCTTGACGCTGCTGTGCAGAAGAGCTTCGATAACAATGATGGCAAGCAGAGCGTGTTCTATAAGAACGCCAAGAATAAGGCTAATGATTCGAGCGCAAGTGACGCTGATAAGCAGGCGGCTCAGAAGGCAATCGATGATTACGATAAGGCACTTGCAGAAGCTAAGAGAGTGCTTGGTGACAAGAATGCTACAAAGGCCGATGTAGACAAAGCAAAGAAAGCGCTTGAAGACGCTGAAGCAGCACTTCATGCTGACAACAAGTACTCTACGGATAAAACCGCTCTTGGTAAAGCGCTTGCAGACAACTTCAGTGGTTATTTGATGCCAGCGTACTTCAATGCCTTTTATAAAGCGCAAGCTGAGGGCAAAGATTCTCAAGCTGCAAAGGACTTCAAAGCCTATAACGACGCTTACCACGCTGCAAAAGACTTGATGACGGAGCTTAATAAGCCGAACAGTACTATAACGCAGGAAGACGTTGAAAAAGTTAAGAAACAACTTCTTGACGCGCGCAAGATTATCGATACGTATGCAACTGACACCAGCAGGCTTTCTGCAGCTGTGTTTAACGATATTGCCATTAAGGCAAGCCCTGCCTACAAGAATTTGAAGGCTCTTGCTGAAAAGACAAATCCAACGCCAGAAGAACAGGCTGATGTAGAAGCTGCCAAAAAGGCTATGGAAGCGTATAAGAAGGCAGCAGATAAACTACACAATGCGATTACTAACAAGCTTCCAAGGGATAAAGCAAATGGTCAGGATATTCCTGATAGCAATATCCCTGTGAAAGATGGCGACCTTAACGATAAGGACTACCTGAAAGACATTCAGGCGCACAAAAACGGTGAGCCACTGAACAGGGATGTTGACAGTATCCTTCAGGAAATGAACGAAGCAGCGAAGGCACTGGATAAGTTTGCGACCAAGACCGACGAGCTGATTAAGTCGATTAACGAGGACGCAAACACTCATCCAAGCCCTGCGTTTAAGAACGCCTCGCTGCCAAGCTACAAAAACGATGATGGTTCTGACAATACCGACAAGAACAATGCTGCTAAAAAGGCGGTGGATGCTTATGGTGAGGCTCTTAACAAGGCTAAAGAAAAGCTGAACGATCCTAACGCTACGCAGAAGGACATTAACGACGCCAAGGCTGCTCTTGACAAGGCTCGCACAGAGCTTGACAAGTACAACACCGACATCACCAAGCTCAAAGAAAGCGTAAAGAAGCATGGTACCAAGGAAGCCGTTCCTGCTCCAGAAGAAGGAACGCTTACTTCTGATGCGTATCGCAATGCGTCTGACCCTCACTTCTTAACTCCTGATGGCAAGCCAGATGAACAGAAGAACAAACAGGCCGCCACAGACAAGAAGGCGTATGACGCAGCTCTGCTTAAGGCACAGGAATTGCTGAAGAAAGCAGATCCTGATAGCAAGACGCCATTAGACGCCCAGCCAACTCAGAAAGAAATTGACGAGGCTTTGAAGAATCTTGACGATGCTCGTAAGAAGCTTGAGGATAACTACAAGACAGTTACTACTGATCTTGAGAACGAAATTAAAAAGTCTACTCCTGAGCATGCTTCTGTTACCGAAGACGACTTCGAGAATACGCCAGAGTTCAAGAATGCTAATGATAAGAAGGATGGCACCAACGAAAACGCCGATGTTAAGGCTTACAAGGAAGCCCTCAAGAAAGCACGCGATCTTGCACATGCTGCTAATCCTACAGATCCGAATGCGAAGAACAGTTCTCATCCAACTCAAAAGCAGATTAACGATGCTCTTGATGCCTTGAAGCAAGCCAAGCAAGCTATTACCGACGGCTACAAGACGGACGTTGATAAGCTTAAGCAGGCCAAGGAATATGCAGATGGCGCGTTCAAGAACACCCCTGAGTACAAGAACGCTACTGCCGTTAAGAACGACAACAATAATGCAAAGCATGAACAGGCTGGAAAGGACTTGGATGGAAACGATCAGAATCCTGGCTTAAGCAAGCTTGTTGAAAAAATAACTGCAAAATTGCAGGATACAAGCAAGATGACGCAAGCGGAAGTCGACGCGTTAGTGAAGCAGCTTGTTTCTGCACAAAGGAAGATAACTGAAAATTACAAGACTGATGTCAAATTGCTTTCTAACGAAGTTGGCGATAAGGACGAACAGGGCAAGCCTGTAACTCCTCCATTTGAAGCATCGGTTCCGTACAAGAACGCGCTTGAAAAGGCAAAGACAGAAGATCCTGCTACAACGGATGCTAACTCCGCAACCAAGAAGCTGGAAGCTTACAACGAGAAGCTCAAGGCTGCACAAGACTTGATTGCGCAGGTAAATAGCACCGATCCAAATGCCGACCCAGACAAAAAGCCAACGCAGAAGCAGGTTGATGATGCTCTTGATGCCTTGAAGAAGGCAAAGCAGGACCTTGCCGATGCCTTCAAGACAAACGCATCTGCTCTTAAGAATGAAGCTGATGATAAGGACGAGCACGGAACGGCTCATACTCCTGCTTTTGAGAGCAGCCCAGAGTATAAGAACGCTCTTGCTAAGAAGGGTGATGGCCAGGAAGATATTCCTGATGTAAAGGAATACCAGGCTGCGTTGAAGAAGGCTAAGGATCTTCTGAAGAAGTTTAGTGACGACGGTTCTGCGCCAAAGCAGGGTGAAAAGGACATCCCAACTCAGCAAGAAGTTGACGAAGCTCTTAATAATCTGAAGGAAATTAAGGATAAGATTACTAAGAACTACGTTACTAATCCGACCAAGTTGAACGAAGAAGTCAAGAAGTCGACTGCAGACGGCGCTGCCACTCCAACTGCTGGTTCGTTTGAGGACACTCCTGCGTTCAAGAACGTAACCAACAATAGTAGTGACGCTGCCAAGAAGGATCTCCAAGATTACAACGAAAAGCTCAAGGCTGCTAAGGATCTTCTCGAGGCCTTCGATCTTGTTAATGGTGGCGTAAAGAAGAATCTGCCAGCAGGCATGACTCAGGCTCCAACCCAACAGCAGCTCGACGAAGCTCTAAAGGCCTTGCAAGACGCTAAGAAGAAGATTGAAGACAACTACAGCACGGTCAAGTATGATTTGCGCCAAGAGGCTGGTGATGACTTCACTAAGTCTCCTGAGTATCAGAATGCTCAAGCTAAGGGTGATGACGCGTCTAAGCAGGCTCTTGAAGACTACAAGAAGGCGCTCGAAGACGCTAATTCTGTGCTTGCAGATCCTAACGCAACTCAGGCTGAGGTTGATGCGGCTTTGAAGCGTCTTCAGGATGCTAAGGCTAAGCTTAAGGCTGGAAATAGCACGGATAAGTCTAAGCTTCAGGATGAGGCTGATGATGATGCTGACTTCCGTAAGTCGCCGTACTTCATTATTGGCAATAAGGCTGATATTGAAGCGTATGAGAATGCTTTGGCTGAGGCTCGTAGCGTGCTTAACGATCCTAACGCAACTCAGGCTCAGGTTGATGCGGCTTTGAAGAAGCTTGAAGATGCTAAGAAGCGTATTCTTGACTTCTTGAGTCACTTCGGCGGCTCTGGCAATGGCACTGGAGATTGGAATGGCCACGGTTTTGTAAACGGCCATGAGTCTTATGGTACTTTGGTAGATAAGTCTGCTTTGCAAATCGAAGTTAACAATGCTGTGGACGCTAATGATAATACTGCTCAGGCTGTGGCTTACAAGCAGGCTTTGGCTGAGGCTAAGAGCGTGCTTAACGATCCTAATGCTACGCAGGCTCAGGTTGATGCGGCTTTGAGGAAGCTTCAGGCGGCTAAGGCTGCGTTGCTTAATAGTTTGAGTGGCGCATCTGGTCATAAGATTGCTAAGACTGGTGCTGCAACTGACTTGTTTGCAGGATTTGCTGTAATCTTCGCTGGTCTTGGTGCTGCAGGCGTGGCTTCTCGCCGTCGCAAGCACTCTAAAGAGTAACTTCTAGCGTAACTAACTAATCCCTCGCAGGTTATCCTCCGATAATCCGCGAGGGATTTTTGTACATCACCACAGTGTAAAGTTGCGGTATGGAAAGCGCGAACAGAACAGATATTGCAACTGCTGAAACCAACTGCAACGAAAGTAGCACAACCTCTTGCGCACTCACTTCCAGAAGTCTTATTAGAGCCGGCTTTGCTCGCCCAGATTTTGCGCGCGAAGCTATTGTAAATATTTGCGAAAATTGCATGAATCATGCTATTGGTCCGCAGCAATTTCTTGAATACGTGAGCCGCCCTGCAGACCCGGATGCTTCTTTAGTTGCGCTTCAAAATATTGTGCAGGCGCAGCCGCAAACTATTGCTGATATTGCTTCAATGTCTACAATATCGTCTATGAATTGTCCGCTTGCTTCGCTTATGCAAGTGCTTGGTGCTTCTAGCGCTATGGGAATGTTTATGCGCACGCATCCGAATCTTATTATGGCTGCGGCAAGTGACCCGGATCATCTTTTTTCTATGACGCGTGATGAGCGTTGTGCTGATTTGCTTTGCGCAATTCAAGCTTACAAGGCTACGGTGGTTTCTTCGGAAAATAACGCTTCTAACACGATTTACTTGACTTCTCTTGGCTTTGCTCAAGCTGTTTCTGCTCTTCGTGCGCGCTACCGTGAGCATGTTGCTGCTATTATGGCGGCTGATTTAGCGAGCGCTGACCCTGTTGAAGTGCAGCCGGATATTAGCCGTAAGCTTTCCGATGCGGCGGATGCTGTTTTGGAGGCTGCTTTAGCGGTTGCTCGCGGCCAGGTTACTGGTTCTTCCGCGTGCAGGTTTGCGATTATTGCTATGGGTAAGCTTGGTGCGCAAGAAATTAACTATGTTTCCGATATTGATTTGATTTATGTTGTTGAGCCTGCGGATTCTGGAAATAAGCAGAATCAGGATGCTGCTTTGCGCGTTGGTGCGTCTATTGCAATGGTTTTGCAAAAAGTGTGTCAGTCAACGGTTGTTGGCTCTTTGGAGCCGCCTCTTTGGCAGATTGATACTGCGCTTCGCCCGGAAGGTAAGGATGGGCCTCTTGTTCGAAGCCTTGAATCTCACCGTGAATACTATGAGAAGTGGGCGAGTAGCTGGGAGTTTCAGGCGCTTTTGAAGTCGCGTCCTGCTGCGGGGGATGCGGATCTTGGAAAAGCTTATCGTGCTATGGTTGAGCCTCTTATTTGGAAGGCTTCGGGCCGTGAGCATTTTGTGGCGGACTGTCAGCATATGCGTCAGCGAGTGGAGTCGCTTATTCCGGCTTCGCAGCGCGATTTAGACATGAAGCTTGGCCGCGGTGGTTTGCGTGACGTTGAGTTTACTGTGCAAATGCTGCAGCTTGTGCACGGAAGTGAGGATGAGTCGCTTCGAGTAAGGGATACTATTTCTGCTTTGCAGGCGTTGGCTCAAGGCGGCTACGTTTCTAGGTCTCAGGCGGCGCTTTTAGCGGAACACTACCGTTTTGAGCGTGTTCTTGAGCATCGTCAGCAAATGTGGAACATGCATCGCACGCATTTGTTCCCTGATTTGGGTGCGCAGGGTAATGGCGGTTTGGATCGTGCGCGCACAATTTCTACTGAGCAGCTTAATAATAATGATCAGATTCGTCGTCTTGCGCGTGCTGTGCGGCTGCGCCCGGAAGAGTTGGTTGAGCGTTTTGATAAAGCTCGCCGCGAAATTCGCAATTTGCATAAAGATATTTACTACCGTCCTATGCTTCCGATTAATGCTCAAACGGATGCGGATCCTATTGTGCTTTCTCCGGAGGCTGCTCGCGCGCGTTTTGCTTCTATTGGTTTTGCGGATGCTGCCGCCGCGCAGTTGCATGTTGAAGCACTTACGGAAGGGCTTTCTAGGGCTGCTAAAATTCACAGGATTCTTCTTCCAGCTGTGTTGAAGTGGCTTGGCGACGGGCAGAATCCGGATATGGGTTTGCTTGCGTGGAGGCGTCTTGCGGAGCGTTTTGGCGGTAAGAATACGTATCTTGGTTTTTTGCGTGATTCTCCTTCCGCGGCTCAGCGTCTTTGTCACGTTTTGGCGGATTCGCGCTACTTGGGCGACGCTATGATGCAGTCGATGCAGTCTATTACTTGGCTTGGTGACGATGAGGCGTTATCTGCGCGAGATAGAGCAAGTCTTGACATGCAAACTAGCGCAATGGTTGCTCGTTATGCTAGTAATATTGCGGATTTTGCGCAGTCTTTGCGCGCGCTTCGCCGGCAGGAAATTGAGCGCGTTGCTTTAGCTTGGATGTGTGGTCTTATTGACGACGATACTTCTATGCGCGCTATGAGTGACGTTTTTGACGCTGTTTTAGACGCGGCTTTGTGCTGGTCTATGCGCGAGGCTGTTTTGCGAATGAATTTTAGCGCTCCTCAAGCCGAAATTGCGATTATTGCGCTCGGCCGCTACGGCGGTAGGGAAGTAAACTTCTGCTCGGACGCGGACATTATGGTAGTTTATAAGCCGGTTGGTGAAGATTGCGATTTGGATGCAGCTCACCGTTTTGCGCAAACAACTGTAGATATTTTGCGCAATATTTTGCAAGGTTCTCTTACTCTTGAGCCAAAAATTATGGTTGATTTGGATCTGCGTCCGGAAGGAAAAGACGGCCCGCTTGTGCGCAGCTTAGAGTCTTGCGAAAAGTATTATCGTCAATGGGCTAGTACTTGGGAGCATCAAGCTTTGCTTCGAGCGCGTTTTGCTGCAGGTTCTAAAGAGTTGGCGGATACGCTACTTGATGGCGTTGTGAACGATTTGCGTTATGCTGCAAATCCTCTTAGTGAATCGCAACTTGCTGAAATTCGTAAGCTTAAAGCGCGTATGGAAGCGGAGCGTTTGCCTAGGGGAGTAAGTCGAGATAGGCATTTGAAGCTTGGCCGCGGCGGTTTAAGTGATGTTGAGTGGACTGTTCAGCTTTTGCAATTGCAATACGCTGGAACTTACGAGTCTTTGCGCGTGGTTGGTACGATGCAAGCTTTGAAAGCGTTGCAATCTGAGCATTTGATTGAGGATGAGGATGCTCAAATTTTGGAGCGCTGCTGGCATATGTGTTCCGCTGTGCGCAACGCGAACTTTTTGTGGTCTGGGTCAATGTCTCGCGCGGATGTGATTCCAACAGACTCGTATTCTTTGGGTGGAATTGCAACTTATCTTGGCTACGAGCCTAACCAGGGCCGCGTTTTTGAAAACGATCTTTTAGCAACCATGCGTCAGTGCCGAGAAATCATGTCTCATCTTTTCTACGGTCGCTAGGCGTTATGGCGTAATTGCGTCATCTTAGTACGATTTGCGTTTATTGTTGCATTCTCTGCTTTAGGTTATAATTACAGGATGGGAGGTGATTTTTAATGAAAAATGCAGTAATAAGTAATGATGTAAAAGAAAGAGCTAATTCTTCAGTTTTTTATGCTGATGTTTCTGCACCTATAAAACAAGCAGTCAGTAGTGAAAATTTAGAAGAAAATGACGAATTATTATCTACTGATTTTGCTGCAAAACTTATGCATAGTTATAAGCAGTCAGTTTCTGGTTTAGCACGCCCATATGCGGATGTTTTTGCTGAGTTAGAAAAGGGCTTGTAATGAGTTCTTTTAATATTCTTGTTA
Organism: Gardnerella bretellae; assembly: GCF_048545135.1. Classification (NCBI taxonomy): domain Bacteria; kingdom Bacillati; phylum Actinomycetota; class Actinomycetes; order Bifidobacteriales; family Bifidobacteriaceae; genus Gardnerella; species Gardnerella bretellae. The sequence goes on along the minus strand of NZ_JBKQXU010000004.1, from coordinate 179,155 downwards.
CTCAAGATGCAGAAAATGATTTAAAAAATATAAGAGACTATATTGCATCTAATATCTCTAAGAAAACTTCCGTAAGAATTATTCATCTTATTAAATCTAGTATTGAAAGACTGTCTCTTTTTCCTCAGTTCGCACCTGCAGTCAAGTATGAACCTTGGAATTCACTTGGCGTGCGTCGTATAGTTGTAAAGAATTTTCTTGTTTATTACAGAGTTGTTTTAGAAGAAAATACAGTTTATATTTTGAAGGTTACTTATGGTAAACGTAATCAACAAACTGTATTGGAACAAATAGATTTATTGGATTAAATACTTATTAAATGTTTCATAATAAGTTATAGTTCTTCGCCACTCCGCATATAGATTCGTCAACGCTAATCAGTAAAATTGCGTAGGTCGCGTGTGATTGCGGCCGTCTTGCCAACTGACGAAAGGTAAGCGATATTTATGACGAACGCAATGAACGCTTCTAGTTCTTCTAATTCATCTAGTTCTTCTAATTCTTTGCATCAGACTTTTTCTCGCAGCACAATTGCAAATTCTCTAACAGGCAAAAGTGTTGTTACATTAGATGATATTTCAACTGCGCAAATACGAATGCTTTTAGACAAAGCGCGATACATTGATTCGCACCGTAAAGAAGTGGCTCACACTTGCGATGGCAGAGTGTTGGCCACTCTTTTTTATGAGCCGAGCACGCGCACTCGCTTAAGCTTCGAAACAGCAATGCTGCGTCTGGGCGGAAAAGTAATCGGTTTTGCAGGCGCGCAACTTTCTAGCGCAAGCAAGGGTGAAACTGTAAACGATACTTTGAAAGTCGTGTCGAATTATGTTGATGTTGTTGCAATGCGTCACCCAAAGGAGGGTGCTGCTTTTGTTGCAACGCAAGCTGTGAGCACGCCTATTATTAACGCTGGCGACGGCGGTCACATGCATCCTACGCAAACTCTTGCAGACTTGGCTACTATTCTTGCGCGATTCGGTAGACTTAATAATCTCACTGTCGGCTTGTGCGGCGACTTAACGTATGGTCGCACAGTTCACTCGCTTATTGAAACTTTGTGCCGCTTTGGAAACGTTCATTTTGTGCTGATTAGCCCGGATGAGCTTAAAACTCCGCAGTACGTAATCGACCGCATTAACGACACTCCTTCTTGCACTTACGAAGAAACTCGCGACTTGATGGAAGTTATTGGCAACTTGGATGTGCTTTACATGACTCGCGTGCAAGAAGAGCGTTTTACGGATCGTGAGCAATATTTGCGACTTCGCGACACGTATATTTTGACGGAAGAAAAGTTGCAGAAAGCAAAGTCGCATATGCCTGTGCTGCATCCGCTTCCGCGAATTAATGAGATTGCTGTTGATGTTGACGACGATCCGCGCGCAGCATACTTTGAGCAGGTTAAAAACGGTATGCTTATGCGCATGGCTTTGGAAAGTTCTGTTCTTGGCGACGAGCTTTGCGGCTACGAGCCAACTGATTTTGTGAACGTTCCAGAAGACGAGCTGCAATCGGTTGACGCGCACGGAATTTCCTTGGCGGATCCTCGCGTGCATGTAACAGACGTGAATGCGCCTGAAAATCTTACTTGCCCGAATCCGCGCTGCATAACAAACAGTGAACTAACTCTTAAACGCAAGTTCTACAAGGCTGATTCCGTAAGACACGAGTATCGTTGCATGTATTGTGACGAAGAGGCAGAAAGTAAGTAAAATTTTAAGCAAAACTTACGCAAAACTTACGCAATAAACTTACGCAAAACGGGAGTGATATGAACGAAGCTGGCACCTTAACTTTGCGCAATATCTCCGTGTGGGATACTGGCGAGCGAATTGATCTTATTGTTGATGGCGTTCGTCAGGATGCGCTTATAGAAGGCAATGCGCGCATTTCTGGCGATATTGATGCAAGCGACTTGGTTGTTGCTCCTGGTTTTGCTGATCCGCACGTGCATTTTAGGGATCCGGGTCAAACTGAAAAAGAAACTATGATGACCGGCGCAGATTCTGCGGCGTCAGGCGGCTATACGCAAGTTTTGATTATGCCGAATACGATTCCTGCTCTTGACGGCGAGCCTTGGGAAGATGCTCCATTTGATGTAGAAAACGTAGTTGACTATTTGCAGCGTTACGGCTGCATTTACGGCGTAAAATTGCCGGTTCGCTACGATTTAAGCGTATGTGCATCATTGGGGCGCGAGGGCTTAAAACCAAGCAATATTGAGCTTTGGAAAAAGTATGTTGCAGGAATTGAAGACGCAGAAAAAACGTCTCCAATGAAAAAGCATCCAATTACTGCCATAAGCGACGATGGTGCTGCAGTTCCTGAGCCGATTTTGCGAGATGTTTTAGCTATGGCAAAGAAAACTGGTTTGCCTTTTGTTGAGCATTGCGAGCATCATACTACGGGAGCAGTAAACGATGGGCCGGTTGCAAAAATGCTTGGCGTTGGCGGAATCCCAGCTTCAACCGAGCTTGCAATTGTTCAGCGAGATATTGACGCTGCTAAAGAAACTGGGGTGCACGTGCATTTTCAGCATGTGAGCACGGCGGCAGCTTTTGAAGCGATTCGTAAAGCGAAAAAAGCGGGCTTGCCAATTACTTGCGAAACGGCTCCTCACTACTTGGCTTTGTGCGACGAGGACGTGCTGAAGTACGGTTCGATGGCAAAAATGAATCCGCCGCTTCGTTCTAAAGCGGATCGTCAAGCAACTCTTGCCGCTATTGCAGATGGCACAATTGACATGATTGCAACAGATCACGCGCCTCACACTGCGGAAGAAAAATCTGGCGATTTTGCAAAAACTCCTAACGGAATTATTGGGCTTGAGTGCGCGTACGGCGTGTGCCGCAAAGTTTTGGTTGATGCAGGATACACGGATGACAAGCATTTAATCGAATTAATGGCAGTAAATCCAATGCAATTAATGAGCAGAAGACCTACGGATATTGCGGCTTTGCTTAACGTTTCTTCGAAATGTGCAAACAAGCGTACGTTGCGCTTAAATGTTACTGAGCATCCTGAAAACGTTGATTTAGTGCTGATTAATATGCGAGAAAAGTGGGTGGTTGACGCAAATTCCTTCCATTCAAAAGCTCGAAACACTCCTTTTGACGGCTGGCAGCTTACAGGCAGGCCGGTTGCGACGATTATTGGTTCGGAAATTGCGTTCTCAAGACTGTGATTGATTAAATATAAATTTGGAATGGTAGTAAATTATGGACGAACTTATTGAGGCGATTGCAGCCAAGCAAAATCCTAGCGTCGTGGGCTTGGACCCTAAACCGGGTATTGTACCTAAAGAAGTTATTAGCGCTCTTGCAGACGAAGTTTTACAAGAAGTAGAAGGCGAAGAAGCGCTGCCAACGCTTTTAGCTACGGCTTATTTTGAGTTTAATCGTGCGATTATTGACGCGGTTGCGGATTTTGTGCCTGCTGTAAAGCCGCAAATCGCAATGTACGAAGCACTAGGATCTGCCGGAATGGATACGTACGCAATGACTTGCGAATACGCAAAATCGCGTGGGCTAATCGTAATAGGAGACGCTAAGCGCGGAGATATTGGCTCTACAGCTGGTCAATATGCGGCTCATTTAAGCGGTTTTGCTAATCTTTCTGCATATTTTGAAGACGAAAGTGCTACTGGTAACGCACTGCCTCAATCTATTAAAAATCTTCTAAAAAGCTCTAAAAATCTGGACGTTTGGCATGAAGATTCGCTTACAGTAAACCCTTATATGGGTTCGGATGGTGTGAAGCCTTTTATTGATGAAGCAGTTTCGCATAATAAAAGCATTTTTGTGCTGCTTCGCACTTCGAATCCTTCTAGCAAAGAGCTGCAGGAGCTTATTTTGCAAGATGGCAAGCCAGTGTATGAGCATATGGCGGATTTGATTGAAAACTGGGGTGCTTCAAGCATTGGCAAGCACGGTTATTCCAAGGTTGGTGCTGTTGTGGGAGCTACGCATCCGCAGGAGGGCAAGCGTTTGCGCGAACTTATGCCGCACACTTTCTTCCTAGTTCCGGGCTACGGTGCTCAAGGTGGCACGGCTCAAGATGTTGCTGGAATGTTCGATCAAAATGGTGATGGAGCTATTGTAAACTCTTCTCGCGGCATTATTGGCGCGTGGCGAAAGTCTGAAGATTACGCTAAAAATCAAGGAAATATGTCTCTCGATAATATTCTTGATATTGTGTGCGAATCTGCAGCTGTTGCTGCTAAAAATATGCGAGACGACTTGCGCAATGCAGTATACCGTTAGAATGTATAACTAAAATAAATATAACTAAAAATATAACTAAAACTTAAAAATAAAAAATAGAAAAATAACCAAGACGCAACGGCACAAAACACATACAAGGGTAGGGGAAACCACATGAGTGATGGCATGTTTATTCCAACGCGAAAAGCCTATGGAAACGCCATAGTTACGTTACGTGAAGACGCTTTTGACTCTTCCGGCTCAACTTGTGAGTATGAAAGTAAAAGCGCAAAATATTCGCGTCTTTGGGGGCGCAGGTCTGTAGAAGTGCTTAATAACGAGCAGCTTGACGAAGGCGTGTACCGTTTGACTTTGCGAGATGCGGAGATTGCGAAAAAAGCTACTCCTGCGCAGTTTGTGAACTTGTATTCCCCTGACCCAACTGCTATGCTCCCGCGTCCTTTTGGAGTTGCAAGCGTTGAGGGAGATACTTTTACGCTTATTTTTGCGGTTGTTGGCAAGGGTACGGAAGTTTTTTCGCATCTTCGCTCTGGAGATAAAGTTGACGCATTAGGTCCTTTGGGATTGGGCTTTAATATTGACGCACCTGCGCATTACGTGCTAGTTAGTGGCGGATTGGGTGTGCCGCCTTTAATGTTCGCAGCTCAGGCTTTGGGTGAGCGCAAGGATTCTAGCGTAACGGCAGTTCTTGGCTACCGTAGTAAGCGTTTTGCAGACGACTTAATGAAGGAATATATTTCAGACGTGCACAGTATTACGAATGCTGAAGGAACTGTTATTACGCTTCTTGACGAGCTTGAAAAAGTTAATCATTTTGATTTCGACGACGATTTGCCAACTGTTATTTTGTCTTGCGGACCATTACCAATGATGAAAGCTGTGGCTCACTGGGCGCATGAGCGCGATGTGCAATGCCAGCTGAGTCTTGAGGCGCGTATGGGATGCGGTTATGGAACTTGCGTTGCTTGCGTGGTTGACACTTTGGAAGGCAGGCTGAAAGTTTGCAACGACGGTCCTGTTTTTGATGCGAATCGTTTGGGTTGGGAGTAAAATCATGAGTTCTGTAAATAATTCTGTAAATAGCGTAAATGCCGAAAATAATTCTGAAAATAACGCAAATTCTGCAACAAATTTCGCTGAAACTTTCGGTTTCGACACAAGCCACGTGTGGAAGCACCCAACTCAAGTTGCAGGAGTTAAGTGGAAGAACATGGTTGGAACCGCTTCCGGAACCTTCCAGCTCGCAGCATGCAGGCGCTTTTACGACGTGAGTCAACTTGGTGCAATCTGCACTAAAGGCGTTTCCCCTGTTCCTTGGGAAGGAAATCCTTCTCCGCGTACTGCAGAATCTCCTTCCGGAATGGTAAACGCAGTCGGCTTGCAAAATCCTGGAGTTGACCACTATTTAGTAGACGAGCTGCCGAAATTAAAGTCTATGGGAGTGCTTGTTATTACTAATGTTGCAGGCCACAGTGACGACGATTATGCGCAAGTTGTTGAAAAGCTCGCTGATTCTGCGGCCGACATGCTTGAAATTAACGTTAGTTGCCCGAACGTAACTCACGGCGGAATGAGCGTTGGTACGGATCCGGTTGCATTGCACCGCTTAATTACGCGTCTTCGCGCAATGACAGATAAGCCAATGATCGTAAAAATGACGCCAAACGTGACGGATATTGTGTCGATTTGTAAAGCTGCGGTTGATGCTGGAGCGGACGCTTTAAGCATGATTAATACGCTAGTTGGTTTGCGAATTGATATTCGAACCGGCGAGCCGATTATTGCAAACCGAACGGGCGGCGTTTCTGGTCCTGCTATTTTCCCGATTGGACTTGGATTCGTGTGGCGAGTTCGCCAAGCTATGCCAGATATTCCAATTATTGGCATTGGTGGCATTGATTCTGGCGAAAAAGCTTTGGAATACTTGTATGCTGGAGCGAATGCTGTAGAAGTTGGTGCTGCCGCTTTGGTGGACCCTACTGCTCCGATTCGCATTGCTCGCGAGCTTGACGATTTGCTTGATTCGCGTCCAAAGCTTGCGTCTTTGCTTGCTGAAGGCAAAACTTGGCGCTGAGATTAAGAAAGTAAGCGTATTTAGAAAGTATTTAAAAAATATTTTAAGAAAGAGAGCTAATTATGGCAGAATTAGACGAGCGTTTTACAAAGTTTTTGCTTGATTCAGGTGCGCTTAAATTCGGTGACTTTACGCTGAAATCTGGTCGCAAATCGCCTTATTTTATTAACGCTGGCGCTTTTGACGACGGCATGAAAATCGCAAATCTAGGCGCATACTACGCTCAGCGCGTAATTGCAGGAATCGAAGACGGCAAACTTCCGAAAAATATCGACACTGTTTTCGGCCCTGCTTATAAGGGCATTCCGCTGGCAGTTTCTACAGCAATGGCTTTAACAAATAATCACAATATGCCAGTCGGCTTTACTTTCGACCGCAAAGAGCGTAAAGATCACGGCGACGGCGGAATTATGGTTGGAAAACCGTTAAAAGACGGCATGAAAGTTCTGCTTGTTGACGATGTGATGACTGCTGGAACTGCAGTTCGCGAAACTTTGCCGAAGCTTAAAGCGGAAGCAAAGGTGGAAGTCGTTGGCTTGATTTTGGCAGTAGATAGAATGGAGCGCACAAAAGACAGCGAGCTTTCAGCAGTAAAAGCAGTAGAGCAAGAATTCGGATTCCCAGTTTTGCCGATTGCAAACGTGCGCGAAATTTTCGCCGCAGCTGAGCGTATTAAAGGCGACGACGGAAATCCTGTAATGAGTGAGGAATTAGCTTCGCGCGCTGCTAAATATCTTCTTCAATATGGCGCTTAATAAATATCTAAAAATCTTAGAGTTTTCCGCAAAATGTTGTAAAACGTGTCGTGTAGAACAACATTTTGCGGAAGATTATTGCAAATGTTTTAGTTTTTCTTTAAAACAAAGGTCACAATTCCAGCAATTGCAGAACCAAATACAACTAATATAGCAATCGCTAATACATTCGTATTCTTGTTTGAAGAGGCTGATTTTGCGATAGAGTTATTATTTTTTAGTGCGCCCTTCTTTTTATTTACGCTTTTACTTGAATCATCATCTTTAGAATTGTTTTCTTTAGAATCATTGCTTTGCAAATCTTTGGAATCAGCCTTATTGCTGCTCGAGTTGCTGCTTGGCTCGGTATGCTTCTTATTTGTTGCAGTTTTTTTGGTGATTTCTGCTTTGTAAGAAGTATCTTGATTTTCTTGTTGCGATTGAGCTGATTCTGCAGTCTTAGTTTCTGCAGTCTTAGCTTCCGCAATTTTAGATGGTTCTGCAGAATATGCTTTTGCAGCAGCGCTAGCTTGATAATAACGGCTATAGTTATAGTCATTTTGATTGAACGAAGCTAATAGTCTATATAACTTGAGCAAACTGTAATCAGAATCAGAATCCGAATTAGAATCCGAATTAGAATCCGAATTAGAATTCGAGTCAGAATCCAACTCAGATCCCAAAGATTCATCTGCACTAGGCTCAACAACGTTTGAATTTTCCGTTTGAGTACTTTGAGTTTTAACAGTTGTTTTAACAGTCAAATTAAAATCTTTACTGAAATCAAGATTGCTTAAATCTGTGTTAAAAACAGAGTTGCCATTATTCCAATCTGTAATCACTTCATCTTTTAATCCGAGCATTGCAGCTAAAGTTGTATTTGCTGCGTTTGTATCTAGATTATGGAAGTCAACTATTTTGTTGTCTGCATCTTGGCAATTAACAATTGCATCAACAAAATTATTCTTTCCATTTGTATTAACCAAGCAACTAATACTAGCATCACCGTGCTCTATTGCGGCCATAAAGTATCCGCGTAAGAATCTTCTAGGAGCCTTATTATCGCTTGATTTTGCGTTATTTTTTATTAATTCTTCTGCACTATTTGAGAATCCACCTTTTTTAATACGAAGATTTCCACCTTGTGCGCTTGCTTCTTTCCAAATGTCAGTAAGTGCCGAAAGATTTGTTTGCTTAAGGTCAACTCCAGATGGAATAGTAATATCATCGATTTTGCTGCCGCCAAACATGTTTTTAACACCTTGGTTTAATGAACCAGTTTGAATATTAAGAGCTTGCGTTAAATCCCACTTAGAAATATCTAGCGAAGTTATAGAAGAGTTTGCAAACATATCGTTCATATCTGTTGCGCTAGAAGTGTTCCATTTTTCGATTCCCGGTATTTGCATTAAATTAAGAGTATTTGAAAATACTTTTCCCATATTCCAAATGTTTTTTGTATCCCAATTTTCTAAGCCAGTTATCTTTTTAACGCCACTGTTTTCAAAAAGACCAACAATATTTCCAACATAAGAAGTTTTCCATTTTCCAAGATTAGCTTCTTTAAGCGCGGTTGTTCCAGTAAACATTCTGCCAATGTCGTTAGTATTGCTAATATCCCAGTTTTCAAGCGCTTTAATGTCTTCTAGCTTGTTGGCGTTCATAAACATTCTTCCCATTGAAGAAAGATTGTTGTTTGTAAACACTTCTAGGCCTTCGGTAGTTGTTAATCCACTTTCTTCAAACATTCCAGTTGCTTCATCGCAGTAGGTGTTGTCCCAAGTAATTCCCTTAACGTTTGAAAGGTTATGTGCTTGGTAGAACATGTTGTTCATATGATGAACATTGCGCGTTTTAAAGTTTCTAATGCCGTCTGCAGATTCGATTGCGCTACCTTCGAACATGCTAGTCATGTCGGTAACGTTGTTAGTGTTCCACTTTTCGTCTAATCCGTGAACTGTGTGCAAATTTTTTGTGTTTCTAAACATTAGCTGCATGTTTTCAACGTTGCTAACGTCCCAGTTAGATATTGGATTTATGCTGATTATTCCGCTATCTTCAAACAGGCTGCTCATATCTGTTACGCGGCTTGTATCCCAGTCTTTAGTTCCATTAATGTTTTTTAGCTTAGGAGTTGAAGAAAACATTCCAGACATATCTTCTACATTAGAAGTGTCAAATAAATCCAAATTGTTTATTGTTTCTAGATTTGCAAAGTTTGAAAATAGATTGCTAGCGCCATTGCCGAGTTGTATTTTTCCAGCATTTTCAGTTTGATCGCCTGATTGAACAATATTTATGACTTTGACTTTAGATGTATCAAAATTTACGACATCTGGATTATTTTTATTAGATGAAATTATCTTTTCAATTGAGTTGGATGCAAAATCTGTTCCGTTAATTTTTGATATTTCAAGAGTGTTAGTGGATTCATTAAACTTCCACTTTAGTCCAGTAGGAGTTGGGTCAAAGAATCCCTGATATTTTGCTTCATGCCAAGTGTTTAGTGTGTTTTCTTTGTTTTCTTTGTTTTCTGGATTAGTCGCAACAGATTCTTTTTGCTGCGTTAACCCTGTGTTTAATTCTTCGCTAGCAATGGCTTGATGAACTGGTATTAATGAGCAAATCATTGCTGCGCATGCGCAAGATGCGAATATATGTTTCTTCATGGTTTTCCTTCTGGGTTAAATCATGTGTATGTTCGTTTTTGTTCGAACGTGTTCATTATATAGACGCATGTAAACAAAAAAGGAAGTTATGTTAGTTTATGTTCTTTTTTTGTAAAAATAATTATAAATTAATGTTTTGTAATGATGCTTTTATATGTGATTGAAAAATATCAAAAGATTGTAATAATCTCTATAACATGGAAGGCAATGATAATCGATATCAAGATACTAGCGATTTGGATTCTTTTAATAATCCTGCTCAGTATGAGCAAGAAAATATTTTTGGATCTTCTAATGATGATTCAAACAACTCCTTGTTAAGCGATAAAAAGGCTATTGCTGTTATTGTTTGTGTATCTCTTATATCAATCGGAGTTGTTGCTGGATTATGGTTTGCATTATTTGCTAATAACTCTAAGCCTAATCTAAAAGCAAGTGAGCCTTCTAAAATTTGCATTCAATTGCGCAAAAAAGTAATCGATGCTAAAGAAGAGCTTAAAAAAATTGTATCAAGTCAAGATGTTAAAGATGCTTCTAATATAAAAGCTGCTGATTTTGATGAAGATTTTGATGCCACTAAAGACGCTGCAGATGATTTTGAGTCTTCTCTAAGCTACGCTAATGATGACTTAAATGATGATATTCCAGTATGCCCACTTGGCGCGGATTCTTACGATTCTACAACAGTTGAAAATAAGCTTTCAGACACATTGGATGCTTTGCGTAAAGATGCTAATTCTGTTAAAACGCATGCAAAGAATTTACTAAAAACTAGCAGAACTGCTTTTGGTGATCAATTATTAAATCTTGTTAAAAAAGCTAGAGAACTTGTAGAAAAAGCGAAAAATTTGCCTATTTTAGCTGCTGCTTCTAAAAGTCTAGAAAATGCTATTAATGATGCTGGCAATGCTCTTGCTAAAAGCAGCAATAATTATCAAGAGTTAAAGCAAGCTTATCAAAAAATAAAAGCTGTTATAAGCAAGTACGAAGATAGAATTAAAAAAGTGAGCGATAGATTTTTAAGTAGAGATGGCAATGGGTATCCTTTTGATGCTCCACATCCTAAGGATGATCAAGGTGGCTATATTCCAATGGGTCGTAGTCAAAACTCAGAGTCTTCGGAACAAAACGATCAGAGTAACAAATAATTGCGTTAAATGCGGTTGTTATTTTAGTTGTTATTTTAATTAGTTGACGCTTTGTGGCATAATAAGCAAGGTTTATTTCTTAAGCCGCGAAAATTGCGGCTTTATTAGCGAAAGAAACGGGTAACTCGTGGCACAGACTACCAATGATATTAAGAATGGATCGGTTTTGAACCTTGATGGTCAGCTTTGGACCGTCGTTAAGTTCCAGCACGTTAAGCCAGGCAAGGGTCCTGCTTTTGTGCGTACCACCATTAAGAACGTGCTCTCGGGCAAGATTGTCGACAAGACTTTTAACGCCGGCATGAAGATGGAGTTCGAGACCGTTGATAATCGTACTTTGCAATACTCCTACGAAGATGGCGACAACTTCGTCTTTATGGATATGACCACTTACGACCAGGTTTATATTCCTAAGGTTTTGGTTGGTGAGCAGAGCAAGTATTTGCTTGAAGGCACCGACTGCATCGTAAGCTTCCATGACGGCACTCCTTTGAGCGTTGAGCTTCCAGCTTCCGTAATTTTGACCATTACGCACACTGAGCCAGGCTTGCAAGGCAACCGTTCTAACGCTGGCACTAAGCCTGCAACCGTGGAAACCGGTGCTGAAATCCAGGTTCCACTCTTCGTGGGTGAAGGCGAAAAGGTGAAGGTTGACACTCGTGACGGCTCTTACCTTGGTCGCGAAAACTAAAGAATTAATTATCTAATTAAAAAATTAGTTATCTAATTAAATTAGCTATTTATTTCTAAATAATTTTTATAGTGTGACCCGGTGGCGATTATTCGTTACTGGGTCGCGTAATTTTTAATACAACTTTATTAAGTAATTTTTATACGTTACACAGAAGGGCGCTATTATGGCACGTTCCACTGCTCGTAAGAGGGCTTTGAATACGCTTTATGAGGCGGATGAAAAGAATCAGCCTATTCTTTCTTTGCTAGAGGAGCGCGTTAAAGAGCCTGGCGCTCAAACTCCACTTCCAGAGTACGCTATTGAGATTGTTCGAGGCGTAGGAGAGCGACGCAACAGAATCGACAAGACGCTTAACCGTTACTCAACCGGCTGGAAAGTTGGAAGAATGGCTGTTATTGACCGCAATATTTTGCGCATTGCGGTGTGGGAAATGCTTCTTAACGAGGAAATTCCAGACAAGGTTGCGATTGACGAGGCGATTGCGCTCGCGAAAATGTATAGCGATGAGGAAGCTATTGCGTTTATTCACGGGCTTTTGAGCGCGATTATGGCAGATAAAGACGCTTGCTTAGCAAAGTTTAATGGCGAAGCTTCTACTGAAGACGCTGCTACTGAAGAGTCTACGGAAGAAGCTGCTGCCGAGTAATAAGCTTTGCAGTTGTGCTCTGAAGCTATTACGTTAAACCAAGCCCTCCAAATGTGAGATACTTTTCTCGTGTTTGGAGGGTTTTGGGTTGTGTTTTGCTCCAAACGTGGGGAACTTGTCTCGCGTTTGGAGCGCTCAAGCAGGTCGCCGCGCCGGCGCGTCGCCCGTCCGCCAACCTGAGTAAACTTGCCACGAATATCCTAAAGCCATAAGGGGGTTAAGGTGGATTACAACGACACCTTCGCCGGATTCGGCAGTGATGATGCAGTATTGGTGTTGGAGGATGGTCAGGTTTACGTTGGTAAGCCTTTTGGTGCGCAAGGTTCTACGCGCGCCGAGATTGTGTTCTCCACGGGCATGACTGGTTATCAAGAAACGTTAACTGATCCAAGTTATGATCAACAAATCGTAGTTCAAACATTCCCACACATAGGTAATACGGGAATGAATCACGAAGATCCTGAATCTAATCGCATTTGGGTTGCGGGTTACGTGGTTAAGGAGCCAAGCCCAGTAGTTAGCAATTGGCGCGCTGAAGGTTCCTTGGAAGACGATTTACAAAAGCAAGGTATCGTTGGCATTAGTGGTATTGATACTCGAAAGCTGGTACGTCATTTACGCTCGGTAGGCGTTATGCGTGCCGGCATTTTTTCTAATAGGGCCCTGGTTGATTCGTCAACCGGGGCTTTTCGTACCGTCGCTTCCTTCGTTGACGAAATTAAGCAGACTCCTCAAATGCAGGGCTTGCGTTTAACGGATGAAGTCAGTACTAAAGAAACGTATACGATTGAGCCTTGCGGAGATTTTGAAGGAAAAGATCCGCTTTACACGGTTGTAGCAGTCGACTTTGGTATTAAATCTATGACCCCTCACCGTTTGGCTGAGCGCGGCTGCCGCGTGCATGTTGTAAGCTCCTCAATAAGCTTCGAATCGCTGCAGGCTCTTAACGCAGACGGCGTATTCTTCTCGAATGGTCCTGGAGACCCTGGCCAAGCAAATCGCGAGGTTGAGCTTTTGCGTAAAGTTTTGGACGCAGGATATCCGTTCTTTGGCATCTGCTTTGGAAACCAGTTGCTTGGTCGCGCTCTAGGATTTGGCACTTACAAGCTAAAGTTTGGCCACCGTGGCATTAACCAGCCTGTAAAAGACGTTACAACCGGAAAAGTGGAAGTTACGGCTCACAATCACGGCTTCGCAGTGGACGCTCCTCTTGACGGACCTGTTCAATCTCCTTACGAAAACGGCCACTTTGGTCGCGTGCTAGTTTCCCATATTGACTTGAACGACAATGTTGTAGAAGGCTTGCAATGCCTTGATATTCCAGCGTTCTCTGTGCAATATCATCCGGAAGCTGCAGCAGGTCCGCACGACGCTTCCTATCTGTTTGACCGCTTTGTGCAATTGATGCGCGAAAACGCTCGAAAAAGCAAGTAATACTCGAAAAAGCAAGTAAGATTTTAATATTTACGGAAAGAGAAGTTTACTATGCCAAAACGTACTGATATTAAGTCGGTTATGGTAATTGGTTCCGGCCCGATTGTTATTGGTCAGGCTGCAGAATTTGATTATTCTGGAACGCAGGCTTGCCGAGTTCTTCGCGAAGAAGGCATTCGCGTAATTTTGGTTAATTCCAACCCGGCTACGATTATGACCGATCCGGAGCTTGCGGACGCAACTTATATTGAGCCAATTGACACTTCGATTTTGGAGCGAATTATTGCGAAGGAGCGTCCGGATGCGCTTCTTCCAACGCTTGGTGGTCAAACTGCGCTTAATGCTGCAATGGATTTGGGTCGTGCAGGAATCCTCGAAAAATACAATGTTGAGCTTATTGGTGCTTCTTTGGAAGCAATCGACCGCGGCGAAGACCGTGAGCTTTTCAAAAAAGTCGTTGAAAAAGCTGGAGCGGAAAGCGCAAAATCCTTTATTGCTCACTCAATCGAAGAAGTAGACAAAATTGTTGAAACTTTAGGATACCCGGTAGTAGTACGCCCAAGCTTTACAATGGGCGGCCTCGGCTCTGGCATTGCTCACAATGAGGAAGAGCTTCACCGAATTGCAGGAGCCGGCATTCACTATTCTCCAACAGACGAAGTGCTTATTGAAGAAGGCATTGAAGGCTGGAAGGAATTTGAGCTTGAGCTTATGCGCGACGCAAAAGATAACGTCGTAGTTGTTTGCCCAATCGAAAACGTTGATCCTGTAGGCGTTCACACCGGCGACTCAATTACCGTAGCTCCATGCTTTACTCTTACAGACCGCGAATATCAGAAGATGCGCGATATTGGTATCGCTATTATTCGAGGCGTAGGCGTTGACACAGGCGGCTGCAATATTCAGTTTGCAATCAACCCTCAAACCGGTCGCATTATCGTAATTGAAATGAACCCGCGTGTATCTCGATCTTCCGCGCTCGCATCTAAAGCAACCGGCTTCCCAATCGCAAAAATCGCAACGAAACTTGCTCTCGGCTACACTTTGGACGAAATTCAAAACGATATTACGCGTTCAACTCCTGCAAGCTTCGAGCCAACAATCGACTATGTTGTAACGAAGATTCCGCGTTTTGCTTTCGAAAAGTTCCCAGGAGCAGACACCACGCTTACAACTTCTATGAAGTCGGTTGGCGAAGCAATGGCTTTGGCTGGAAACTTCCAAGAATCCCTTGGAAAAGCAATGCGCTCAATCGACAAGCGTCACGCATGCTTTAGCTGGGACGGCGAGCGCCCAAGCAAGGAAGAAGTGATCAAGCTTCTTGAAGAAATGCACACTCCAACAGAGCATCGCTACTTGCAAATTCAGCGTGCGCTTTGGGGTGGGGCAACGCCGGAGCAGATTTTTGCAGCAACAAAAATCGACCCTTGGTTTGTTGAGCAGCTGGCTCAAATTAACGAGACTGCGCTCGCAGTTCGTGAAGCTGAAACTTTAACTCCTAAGGTTTTGAAGCGTGCTAAGCTTGCTGGTCTTTCGGACGTTCAAATTGCGCATTTGCGTAATCTTGGCGACGAGGGCGAAAACATGGTTCGTGAGCTTCGTTGGGCTTACGGTTTGCGCCCTGTTTATAAGACTGTTGATACTTGCGCAGCCGAGTTCGACGCAGCAACTCCGTACTACTATTCTTGCTATGCTGACGAAAGCGAGTTGAAGAAGCGCGATCGCGAAGCTGTGATTATTCTTGGTTCTGGCCCGAACCGAATCGGCCAGGGTATTGAGTTTGATTACACTTGCGTTCACGCTGTTCAGGAATTGGGCAAGGATTACGACACCATTATGGTTAATTGCAATCCTGAAACAGTTTCTACAGATTACGATATGTCTGACCGCCTTTACTTTGAGCCGCTTACTTTCGAAGATGTTCTTGAAATTTACGAAGCAGAAAAGAAGCTTGGTCCTGTTAAGGGCGTGATTGTGCAGCTTGGTGGTCAAACGCCGCTTTCGCTTGCTGCTCGTCTTAAAGCTGCAGGAGTTCCAATTTTGGGAACAACTCCTGAGGCTATTGATTTGGCGGAAAATCGCGAGCTTTTTGGTGAGGTTCTTCGTCAAGAAGGCATGAATGCTCCGCGTTACGGCACAGCGTTAAGTCTTGAGGAAGCAAAAGATGCGGCTCACGCAATTGGCTACCCGGTTCTTGTGCGACCAAGCTATGTGCTCGGTGGTCGTGGCATGGAGATTGTGTACGACGACGCTCAGCTCGCAAAGTATGTTGAGCGCGCTTTGGATGAGGCTCGTGCAGACACGGTTGTTTCTGGCAGATTACCTTCGCCGCTTTTGATTGATAAGTTCCTGCAAGACGCTATTGAAATCGACGTTGACGCGCTTTACGACGGTAATGAGCTTTATATTGGTGGCATTATGGAGCATGTTGAGGAAGCTGGCGTGCACTCTGGTGACGCTGCTTGCACTCTTCCTCCTAGCACTCTTTCGGATGATCAGATTCATCGCCTTCGCGAAGGCACGCTTTCGATTGCTCGTGGCTGCTCTGTTCGTGGTCTTATTAACGTTCAGTATGCTTTTATGGCAAACACTTTGTACGTAATCGAGGCAAATCCTCGAGCTTCTCGTACTGTTCCGTTTGCTTCTAAGGCAACGGGCGTTGCTCTTGCTAAAGCTGCTGCTCGAATTATGGCCGGTGAAACAATCGCCCAGCAGCGTAAGCGCGGACTTCTTCTTCCAAAGGGAGACGGTGGTGATATTCACCCAGGTCAGCAGGTTGCTATTAAAGCTTCCGTGCTTCCGTTTAAGCGTTTCCGCACTCCTGTTGGACGCACGGTTGATATTTTGCTCGGCCCAGAGATGCGTTCAACCGGCGAAGTTATGGGCTTCGACCGCGACTTCCCGCACGCTTTTGCTAAGAGTCAGCTTGCAGCATACAAGGGCGGTTTGCCAACCAGTGGCAACGTGTTTGTGTCTGTAAGCGATGCGGATAAGCGTCAGCTTCCGCTTCTTGCAGTGCGCTTAGTAGAACTTGGTTTTACTATTTGGGCTACGGAAGGTACTGCTTCTGTGCTTCGACGCTACGGCATTGATTCGGTAATCGTAGATAAGCTTTCTAGTCAAGGCGACACGGCGAAAGATGTGTCAAATGGCAGGAATGTTCACGAAAGAATCGGCAAAAATGTTGTGGAGCTTATCGAGAATGGTAAGATTGACATGGTACTAAATACACCGAATTCAAGAGGGTCTCGCACGGACGGCTATGCTATTCGCGCAGCAGCTGTTGCAGCAGATCTTCCGCAATTCACAACTATTACCGAATTTGCGCCAGTATTAATGGCTATTGAGGCTGTTAAGAACAACGATTATCAGGTGATGAGCATTCAAGAGCATGCTCAACAACTGTTTGCAATTGAACAGGCAGAAAGTTAAGAAAGTCGGGCTTAATACATGACCGAGAGCATTCGTGATCAAGAATTACAAGCGCAGCGATCCGATTTTGGCTTGCGTTTGAAGAACGCTATGGCCAAGTATGGTCCGCTATGCGTTGGTATTGATCCTCATCGCAAAATGTTGCTTAATTGGGGATACAACATGGATGCTCTCGGAGCTGAGCTGTTTTCAATGCGCATGCTTCAGGCTATGAACGGCAGGGCAGCGGCAGTAAAATTCCAGTCCAGCATGTTTGAGCGCTACGGTTCTAAAGGTTTCGCAGCGCTTGAACGTGTGCTTTATGCGGCTCGTCAAATGGATGTTATTACGATTGTTGACAGCGGTCATGGTGGATTGTCTACTACGATTTCTGCGCTTGCGGACGCATATTTTAAGCCTGGTGCTCCTCTTCTTGCTGACGCTATTACGCTTCTTCCGTATTACGGTGCTAGCTCAATGGGCGGATTGATTAACGAAGCGCTTAATAACGGTCGCGGCGTTTTTATTGCGTCGCTAACTTCTAACCGCGAAGGCGCAAGCTTGCAAACTGCAATCCGCCAAAATGGAACTTACCGCGGAACTACAGTAGCTCACGGAATTGCTCAAACAGCTCAAAGTTTTAACAATAAAACTAAGGGCTTGGGCTCAGTCGGCTTAATTGTTGGCGCTACTATTGGCGACTGGATGAACGGCGGCGGAATTGACGTAGCAAGCTTTACTGGCCCAATTCTTTCCCCAGGCTACGGCTGGCAGGGTGCTGAAGCTAACGACTTAAAGCGTGTTTTTGCCGGTACGCATGGTAATGTGTTGGTAACTGTTTCTCGTTCTATTGCGTCTCATGGGCCAAGTATTGGCGAACTGTCTGCCGCAACAGAGCGAATAGCGTGGGATATTCGTCAGGCTCTTATTGATTCAGACGAACGTGCGTAATTGAGAGGTGATGGAAATGTCTACCAAAGATGATTCGGCTGCTTCTGAGTCTTCACAGACTAAGCGTCGCCTAATCGTATTAACTGGTCCTACTGCAGCCGGTAAAGGTACGGTAGAAGGCGTACTTCGTGAAAAGCATCCTCATATTTGGTTGTCTGTTTCTGCAACTACGCGCGCGCCTAGACCGGGTGAGTTTAACGGTATTCAATACTGGTTCTTAGATGAGGAAGAGTTTGAGCGGCGTAAACGCAATGGAGAATTTTTAGAAACTGCTCTTGTTCACGGCATGGCACATTACGGCACTTTGCTGCAGCCTGTTTTGGAACATCTTGAGCAGGATATTCCAACTTTGCTGGAAATTGATTTGCAAGGCGCTAGGCGAGTAAAGCAAGAGGCTTCTAGGCTTGGTTTGGAAGTTGTGTACGTGTTTATTGCGCCTCCAAGTTTTGAAGAGCTTAAGCGCCGTCTTATTGGCAGAGGCACTGAAACCCCTGAGCAGCAGGCAAAACGTTTGGAAACCGCAAAGGTTGAGATTGCTGCAGCCAGCGAGTTTGATGTTGTTATTGTAAACGACAATGCTGAGCGAGCGGCGGACGAACTTTGGAACGTTATTGCTCGCGAATACGAGCTATAAATAGCTTATAAATAGCTTATAAAGAAGTTATAAATAGAACTTACCGCAATATCCAATCTATAGCCTATAATAGGCGTTTTGGAACTATTGTGGAACCATAGAATTTGGAGAATATTATGGCATTGGGCACTCAGCCAACACCTACGGGTCTTGCGAATCCACCAATTGATGATCTTATGCAACATGCGGATTCCAAGTATGCGCTTGCCTTATTTGCTGCAAAACGAGCACGTCAAATTAATTCTTATTTCACGCAGCTTAACGAAGGTTTGCTTCAAAATGTTGGCCCACTAGTTGAGTATAAAAATCAAGAAAAACCTTTGTCTATTGCTTTCCGTGAGATTAATAGAGGCTTGCTTGAAGAGACGCTTGGTGAAGACGATTTAAGCGAAGGCAATTAATTTATTTATTAGTTAAGTGATAAAGCTTATACTTATTGCTCTAGCGTCTTTTTATGCGCATAATCGCAGTCGTATCATCTGTGCTTGAAACTCGGATGTGCGGCTGCGTTTTTCACTTTACGAGTATTTGTATTGGAGGGGATTGTGGAAGAACTTAAGTTAATTTCTGCAGAATCTGTTACTGAAGGTCATCCGGATAAGTTGTGCGATCAGATTGCTGACGCTATTTTGGACGATATGCTTCGTCAAGATCCTCACGCTCACGTTGCCGTAGAAGTTTGCGCTTCTGTAGGCCAATTTGTGGTGTTTGGTGAAGTGAGGGGCGAAGTTTATAGCGATATTCCAGGAATTTTGCGCTCTGTGGTTCGTAATGTTGGGTATACGAGTTCCACTATTGGTCTTGACGCTGATTCTTGCGGAGTTATGGTTTCTTTAACCGAGCAGAGTGATGAAATTAATCAAGGCGTTACTCGCTTGGATGCAAAGAGCGAAAGTGCTGCTTCTCGCGAGGAGCGTTATGCTGCTCAAGGTGCTGGAGATCAAGGTGTTATGTTTGGCTACGCAAGTGACGAAACTGACACTTTAATGCCGCTTCCAATTTATCTTGCTCACCGTTTAGCACAAAGGCTTTCTAAAGTTCGAAAAGATGGTATCGTTGCGCATTTGCGTCCAGATGGAAAAACTCAGGTTACTATTGAGTACGATTCCAAGGGTACGCCTAAGCGTTTGGATACTGTTTTAATTTCCACGCAGCACGATCCTGAAGTTTCCAGCGATTGGCTTAAGTTACAGCTTGTTGAGCATGTTGTTAAGCCTGTGTTGGACGAAGTTCTTGCTCAAAAAGTTGCGCACGATTCATACCGTATGCTTGTGAACCCTACTGGCTCTTTTGTTTTGGGCGGTCCTGCTGCAGATTCTGGTTTGACTGGTCGAAAAATTATTGTTGACACTTATGGTGGTGCGGCGCATCATGGCGGCGGAGCTTTTTCTGGAAAAGATCCAAGTAAAGTTGATCGTTCCGCAGCTTATGCCGCGCGTTGGGTTGCTAAGAATATTGTTGCAGCTGGTCTTGCTCATAGGGCAGAAGTGCAGGTTGCTTACGCTATTGGTATTGCGGATCCTGTAAGCGTAAACGTTGAGACTTTTGGTACTGAAGCTGACGGTATTACGCGTGCTGATATTGCTCGCGCTGTTCGTGAAGTATTCGATTTGCGTCCGGCTGCAATTATTGACGAGCTTAATTTGCTTCGCCCAATTTACGCTAAAACCGCGGCTTATGGCCACTTTGGTCGCACAGATGTTAAGTTCCCTTGGGAAGAAACGAATAGAACTGATCAGCTTCTAGCCGCATTAAATCTTAAGTAGAATCTTAAGTAGAATCTAATTTAGAATCTAAAAAGCTAAAAGTACGAGCTAAAAGTAGAAGCTAAAATGGCAGAGCAACCTTCGTTAGACGGATTCGCGCGTAAAACTAAACGCAAGCGTAATGCTGTTTCGCGCGTTCCTGCAGACGATTGTGCTATTGCTCACGTAATGTTAGATGTTCAAGCTTCACATTTAGGTCGTACTTTTGACTATTTAGTATCTAAGGATCAAGATGATGCTGCTCAGCCGGGAGCTTTCGTGCGCGTACGTTTTGGTGCGCAAAGGCTTACAGGTGTTATTTGGTCTCGTTCTTCTAATAGTGATACTCCTTCTTCTGCTTTGCGATTTTTAGAGCGTGTGTTTCCTTCAGATGTGCTGATTTCTAAGTCTTTGCGCGAAGATATTGACGCTATTGCAAAAGCTTATGGTGGAACTATAGCTAATATTCTTCGTCTTGCTGTGCCTCAAAGAGTTGCAAGAGTTGAGCATGAGGAAGTTTTTGATAGCATACGTTTGCATCGCAGAAAAGATTGGTGCATAAATCTTAAAAAGATTTTGGAAAGCAGTAATAAAGCTTATAAATCTAATGAAGCTAATGAAACTGATTCTTCTATCGCTACTTTCGCTAGAATGATTGAATCTTACGAAAATGCGGATATTTTGCATGACGCTTTAGTTAAAAAAGCTAGTAACGCGGGTTTTGACGGCGAAAAAATCGAAAATAATAATGCTAAATCTTTTGTAGTTGACGCACCTGCCGGCTCTTTAAGAATGGCTCAAGATTTAGCTTGGATGATTGTAACGGCTGTAAGTCAAGGAAAGCAGGCTGTTGCTGTTTTGCCAACGCTTAGGGAAGTAAATGACGTTATGCGCGCGCTTATGGCTTACGGATTAAAACCGTATAAGCGCGTTAGTGAAAATCACCGTGGTTTTTCTGCAGGCGGTTTTGATGGAGATGTTGCGCGTCTTTGTGCGGCGGATGCTCCGGCTGACCGTTATAGAGCTTGGCGTGCAGTAGCTTCCGGAATAGTTCCTTGCGTGCTTGGAACGCGCGCTGCAATGTATGCTCCGGTTGAGGGGGATGCTTTATTCGCTATTGTTGAAGATACCGCATACCAGTATGCAGACGGAATGATGCCTTACGCTCAAGCTCGTGGCGTTATGAGACTTCGCGCAAAAAAGCATGGTGGCGTTTTTGTAGCAATGTCGTATTCTAGAAGCGCGTTAAGTCAAAGCGAAGTAGATTCGTATTCTTCCAATACGCAAGTTGCAAAAGATATAAGTGGAAGTAGCGTTCCTGTAACAGTGCGCAAAGAATTGCGCGAAAAAATAGTTCCGTGGGTTCGTTGGCTTAATCGAGAAACTTTGTCGAAACTTGCTGACCCAAGCATTGGAGCTAGAATACCGCATACTGCTGTAAGAGCAATAAACGAGGCTCTTGCAGACGGAAACCCTGTGCTGCTTATTGCTCAAGATGGCGTTACTCAGTCTGCAATGTGCTCTTCTTGCCTTCACCAAGCGCGTTGCAGGCGTTGCACTGGACCTTTGGATATTAGTGCTGGGATTAAATCCCTTCGATGCTTATGGTGTGGAGCAAGCGCAGTCAATTGGTCTTGTGCTAATTGCGGAAACACTAATCTGCGTGCTATACGCGTCGGTGCTGCAGGTATTGCGCAAGAAGTGTCAAAATTGTTTAGAAACGTGCCTATTTTGCTTTCTTCGCCGCATCAGCCGAACGGAATTATTCAGTGCATAGATAAAAAGCCTGTAATTGTTGTGGCAACTTCCGGAGCAGAGCCGCGCGTTAAATCTCAAAACGGTGCGCAAAGCGGCTCGTATGGCGTTGTGGCAATACTTGACACTTGGGTGAGCTTGTATGCGTCGGGGCTTGATTCCAGAATTGACACTCTTACCGCTTGGATGAAAGCTGCAAGCTTGTGTGCTCCTAGAACTAGCGGCGGAAGCGTGCTTTTGATTGGCGAAACGTACACAATTTTGGCTAGAGCGCTTACTTTGTGGGACACAACGCAACTTTCGTTAAACGAGCTTTCGGAGCGCAAACAGGCTGTTTTGCCGCCATTTGTAACTGCAGCATGCGTGTGGGGAGAGCGCGATGCTGTTATGCGTGCGCTTGAAAATATTGGGGCAATGAAGGAAAATCTTGGGTGCGAAATTAGTCAAAATGATGATTTTTCAACAATTTCTCCATTATTAGGCATTGTTCCAATGCATCCGCCTGTTACAGACAGATACCAGCATTTTGACGATTTTGACGACCGTGTAAAAGCTGTAGTAAGAGTTCCGCTTTATTTAAGACAAGAATTAGTGAACCGATTACACAAGGAAGTAGCGCATCACGTGGCAAAGCGTGCTGCAGGAGAACTGCGTTTTTGCGTTGATCCAAAAGATTTATTAGCGTACTGAGGAGTGATTATGCCAAAAATATATCGTTGTGCAGTTTTAGGAGATCCTATTTCGCACTCGCTATCTCCCGTATTGCACAACGCTGCTTATAAAGCTTTAGGACTTACAAATTGGCAATACAGCAAAGAAAAGGTAAGCGAAGCTGAGCTAGCTGATTTTATATCTAATCTTGACGATTCTTGGAAAGGCTTAAGCCTTACAATGCCGCTTAAAAAAACCGTAATGAAACTCGGCACTCCTTGCGACTACTGGTCAAGAACTCTTAACGTAGCAAACACAGCGATTTTTACAAGCAATCCAGCAGCCGCCTCGCCTTCACAAATTGAACTTTGTAACACGGACGTAAGCGGCATAATTATGGCTTTTATTCAGGCTTTGCACGAGCGCATAAGCGGCGTAAAAAAAGCTGTTATTATTGGCAGCGGCAACACAGCATCCTCAGCAATGGCGGCACTTATAGAAATTGCGCAAGCCTCAAAACTTGAGCAGGTAAAAGTTGTTGCTAGAACTGAAAATGACGGTAGCGTAAAAGGTGTAGAGCGTTTTAATAATCTTCTGCGCGCGTATTGCGCTGATTCTCCAAACAGCAGAAGCATAGAGCCGTGCTTAGAAAGTAGCGAAAATGAAAGTAGTGAAAAGAAAAGCAATGAAACCGACGCAAATTACGAATCGGTTATAGGGATTGAGTTTCCAAAAATTAGCGAAGAAATATTAAAATGTGACGAATCTCTCATTTTGCAATCTTTAAGTTCCTTAGACGCAATTCGCGCAATTGCAGAAGCAGATATTGTAATAAGCACCGTTCCTGCGCACGTTGCAGACGGCTTGGCAATAGCACTAAAAGCATACTGCAAAAATAGGCGCGTAAAAAGCCTAGGAACACTGCTTGATGTTGTGTACGATCCTCGCCCAAGCATGCTTCTTAGCGCGTGGAGGCAATACGGATTGGGGATTGGCGGAGAAGAAATGCTTTTGTATCAAGCTTTAGAGCAAGTAAAGCTTATGACGTTTGAGTACAGAAATTCTAAAGAAGAAGCTGAAGTAAAATCTGAAGTAATCGCGGAAAATATTTCTAATAATGATTCTGACAAGACCGAAGATTACGATAATTCTAAAGATCCTAAAGATTTAATTGATTGCATGCGAAAAGCATTACAGGAGGCATTATGAGCGCCGAAAATCAAGCTGATGCGAAAAGCGATATGCAAAATAGCGCGCAAAATAGCTCGCAAGATTGTGCGCAAAATAGCTCGCAAAATAGCGCGAATCAAGAATTAGACGCAAATGCTCACGGCGCAATCAACATGCAATTAGCAGACGGTTTTGAAGTTATGCTAATCACCGGCATGAGCGGAGCCGGGCGCTCGCACGCGGCTAACGCGTTGGAAGACATGGGTTGGTACGTTATTGATAATCTCCCTCCAAAACTGCTCATACCGCTGGTAGATATGATGACGTCATCCGGATCAAAAGTGCATAAGCTTGCTGCTGTTATTGACGTGCGCTCTAGAGGATACTTCGACGACCTGTTTGCAGTTCTTGCGCATATTGACGAGCTTGGCGTAAAAACGCGAATCTTGTTCTTAGACGCTTCAGACTCCGTGCTTATTAAACGCTACGAGTCAGTTAGAAGGCCTCATCCTTTGCAGCGCGGCGGAAGACTTATTGACGGCATTTTAGAAGAGCGAGAGTTGCTCAGCCATTTGAAAGATTGCGCGGATATTATTATCGATACTTCAACTCTTAGTATTCACCAACTTTCAACCAAACTTTACGAAGGACTACTTGGCAAAGGATCTTCCACTGTGGCCGTGCACATTTTCAGCTTTGGCTTTAAGTACGGTATGCCGATGGACGCTGATTTTGTGGTTGATATGCGATTTTTGCCTAACCCATTCTGGGTTCCAGCTCTTCGTGATTTAACCGGAAAAGACAAGGCTGTAAGCGATTACGTGCTTTCTAATCCTGCAGCGGTCGCTTTTTTGGACTCTTACGAAAAGGCGCTGCTTACTGCTATCGACGGTTTTGCTAAAGAAGATAAGCATTACGTTACGATTGCAGTAGGCTGCACAGGTGGCCAGCATCGCTCAGTTGCTACAAGTATTGAGCTTGCAAGACGCTTGCGATTGCACGGTTTGCAGGTTACAGTATCTGCACGCGAATTGCAGCGCAGGTAGTAAGTAATAAAGTAAGTAATAAAGCAAGCAATAAAGCAAGTAATAAAGTAAGTAATAAAGCAAACGCAAAAATTTTGTGCTAAAAGTATATGCAAACGTGTGCAAATAACGCTAAAATGTCCAACGTATTCTGTATCACAGAAAGCCGGGCATGTCGTGTTCAAACGCATCATGCGAGTATCCAACAGCACGCATATTTTAAGAAGAACAAAAGTAGGAGGTTGTCCCTTGGCTCTTCTTGACGACGTCAAAAATGAACTCGTTTCCAACAACAATGAGCTCCCGACGGTCATTATGGCTCAAGCGGCAGCTATGATGCGCTTTGCTGGCGGTTTAAGGCCAGTAAATAACCAAGCTGTGGTTCGCGCTCAGTTTGACTCTCAGCGTTCCGCACAGTGGCTTGTAGAGGTCTTAAAGACGCACTTCCAGCGCGAGGCAACCATTTCGCAGGTTTCGCGTCAGACTCCAGCTGGTACTGTTCTTCGTTACGACGTAGTTGTTGATCACGGTGCTGCAGCATTAGCATTACAATCTGGTTTACTTGACCGCCGCATGCGCATTGTTGCAGGCCTAGCCCCAGAAATTATCGGCGGAAGTATCGCCCAAATTAAAGCAGCATGGCGCGGTGCCTTCCTAGCTCACGGCGCAATTTCCGATCCTGGCAAAGCAAGCTACTTGGAAGTAGTGTGCCCAACTCACGAAGCTGCAAACGCTTTGCAAACTATGGCAGCTCGTTTAGGTATTACAGCTAAAGCTCGCCAAGTGCGCAGTTCTGAGCGCGTGACTTTGCGCGATTCTGACGCAATCGAACGCATGCTGAATCTGATTGGTGCTCCGCGTTCTGCTCGCGAATGGACAGGCAAGCGCTCAGATGGTGAAGCTCGCGGAAAAGCTAATCGTCTTGCAAACTTTGACGATGCAAATATGCGTCGTAGTGCGAAAGCTGCTGCCGAAGCTTGCGAAAAAGTTCGTCACGCCTTCGACATTTTGGGTGACGATATTCCAGATAATCTGCTGATGGCTGGAAAGCTTCGCTTGGAGCATAGCGACGCAAGCTTGGAAGAGCTTGGACATTTGGCTGATCCTCCAATTACGAAGGATGCTATTGCAGGACGAATTCGTAGACTTTTGCAGCTTTCGGCGAAGGTTGAGAAGTCGCGTATGCAGCAGCTTTAATATCTTCTTTCCGGCGTTTATTGTCGTTTTGACTGCGGTAGATTGTTGCAGATGTGCGGTATAATTGCACCCGGCAATGTGTTGATGTTTTAGGCTGATTTTGCGTCTTGTTGAACGAAGTAAGCCGGCACGGTAAGCCAGTATGTAAGTCAAATATGGTAAGCCAATATGGTTTGGAAAGGATACCAATGAAGACACTTAAAGATTTGGGAGATTTGAGCGGCAAGCGCGTTTTGGTTCGCGCTGATTTTAACGTTCCTCTCAAGGGTACTACGATTACCGATGATGGTCGTATTCGTGCTGCTTTGCCAACAATTAAGGCTTTGCGCGAGCAGGGTGCGAAGGTGATTTTAATGGCTCACCTTGGTCGTCCAAAGGGTCAGGTTGTTCCAGAGCTTTCTTTGGCTCCAGTTGCAGCTCGTTTAGGTGAGCTTCTCGGTGTGAAAGTTGCTTTGGCTGCAGACACCTACGGTGAGGATGCACAAGCTAAGGTTGCTGCAATGAACAATGGTGACGTTGTTTTGCTTGAAAACGTGCGTTTTAACGCAGAAGAGACCAGCAAGGATGCTTCCGAGCGTGCAGCTTATGCTAAGAAGATTGCGGCTCTTGGTGACGTATTTGTTTCCGACGGCTTCGGTGTTGTTCACCGCGCTCAGGGCTCTAACTACGATGTTGCTGCAGATCTTCCAGCAGCTGCCGGCTTGCTTGTTGAAAAGGAAGTTAAGGCACTTTCTCGCGCAACCGAAAATCCAGAGCGTCCTTTGACCGTTGTTCTCGGCGGCTCCAAGGTTTCCGACAAGCTCGGCGTTATTGAAAACTTGCTTTCTAAGGCTGATCGTCTTGTTATTGGTGGCGGCATGGTCTTCACCTTCCTCAAGGCTTTGGGTCACGAAGTTGGTACTTCTTTGCTTGAGGAAGATCAGCTCGAAAAAGTTAAGGGCTACATTGAAACCGCTAAGAAGAACGGCGTTGAGCTTGTGCTTCCAACCGATATTGTTGTGAACGCTGGCTTCCCAGCAGGGGACACTCCTGTTGCTCCAGAAGTTGTTCCAGCTGACGTTATTCCAGCAGACAAGATGGGCTTGGATATTGGCCCTGATTCTCAGAAGCTTTTCCACGACAAGATTGTCGATTCCAAGACTGTTGTTTGGAACGGTCCTATGGGTGTGTTTGAAGTTCCAGAGTTTGCTGCTGGTACTCGTGCTGTAGCTCAGGGCTTGGTTGACGCAACTAAGAACGGTACTTTCACCATTGTTGGCGGCGGTGATTCTGCTTCCGCAGTGCGTAATCTTGGCTTTGCGGAAGATGGCTTCTCGCACATCTCCACTGGTGGTGGCGCTTCCCTCGAGTTCTTGGAAGGAAAGACTCTTCCAGGCTTGAGCGTGCTTGAGTAAATAAGCTTTACGCAAGTCGTAAGTAAATTTTACGCAAGTCGTAAGTAAACTAAATGTTTTCAATTATGCCGGCTTTCGATTTTATGAATCTTTTGTAAATCGGAGTCGGCATAATACTAATTCGCGTAAAATATTGCGTAAAAATCTTGCGTAAATTTACGTAATATTTCGTGTAAAATTTTGCGTAATACTATTAATCTTCAATCCTCAATTTTTAAGGGTGATTATGGTTGTTAAAAGAAAGCCGCTAGTCGCAGGTAATTGGAAAATGAATTTCAATCACCGCGAAGCAACGCATTTTATACAAAAATTTGCGTGGCTTTTGCGTGACGCGCACTACGACTACCGCGATTGCGAAGTGGCTCTTATGCCTTCTTTTACTTCTATACGAAGCGTGCAGGTTCTTGTTGAGTCTGATCGTCTGCCAATATTGTACGGAGCGCAAGCAGTTTCCGTTACTGCGCAAGGCGCTTTTACAGGCGATGTTTCTGCAGATATGCTTGCTAGTCTTGGATGCTCAATGGTTATTGTTGGGCATTCTGAGCGCCGAAAGTATCATCCGGAAGACGATGCGAATATTGTAGACCAGGTGCGTGCGGTTCTTGCGGCTGGAATGACTCCAATTTTGTGCGTCGGCGAAAGTTTTGAGGAACGCAAGCAGGGTATTGAGCTTGATTTTGCTGTTGGTCAGGTTCATGACGTAACGCGCGATTTGGACACAAAACAAGCTAAGCGCTTGATTATTGCTTATGAACCTGTGTGGGCAATCGGCACGGGCATGGTTGCTACTGCTCAGTCGGCTCAGGAAGCGGCGTCTGCTATTCGCGAAGATTTGCGCGCAACTTTTGGAAGTGACGTTGCGGATACTGTTCGTATTCTTTACGGCGGATCTGTGACTTCTTCCAACGCTGCAAGTCTTATTGCTGAGCCAGATGTTGACGGATTCTTGGTTGGCGGAGCTTCTTTGGATGCAGAGGAGTTGTCGAATATTGTGCGACTCACCGCAGCACAATCGCGTCTATAGGTCAACGGTTCTTATTAAGATTAGTCGGGTACTCTAAGACAGGAGGTTACTTGTGTCCGCTCTGAAAATTGTTTTGCAAGTGTTGCTTGTGCTCACCAGCATTTTGTTAACATTGTTGATTTTGATGCACAAGGGCAAGGGCGGCGGCCTTTCCGACATGTTCGGCGGCGGTTTAACGAAGAACGCCGGTAGTTCTGGTGTTGCAGAAAAGAATTTGAACCGTTGGACAGTGATTATTGCACTGATTTGGGTTGCGGTAATTGTTATTTTGAACTTAATGACTAAGTTCTCACTTATCTAAGTATTCTTTTAAGCGCGTAGTCGAAAGATTGCGCGCTTTTTGTTTATTTAGGTTTGTTTATTTAGGTTCATTTATTTAGGTTTTTACAATGCTGCGTTTTTCTCCTTCTTTAATAATTGCTGATCTTGACGGAACTATGCTCCACGATTCCGATACTTTTGAAGGCCGCTTTTTAAGTCGCGAAACTGTGCAAGCAGCTGAGCGATTGCGCGAATCTGGGATTCCGCTTGCAATTATTACGGCTCGTCCTGTTGGAAGTGCTTTTGATTTTGTTCACGATTTAAAAGCTCAAGTTTGTGCGTATCTCAACGGTGCGCTTATTGATTTTGATTGCGCTCACAGCACTGTTTCTGAACTTACTTCACAACGAAGCATTGATACTCTTACTCGTTTTGGTTTTGATTCTAATCTTGCGAGTGATGTTTGCCTGCGATTGCTTGATAAAATCCCTACGCTCCGTCTTGGTATTGTTATGAACGACGTTCGTTACACGAATTTTGACGTGCGTATGCTTTGGAACGAGCAAGATTTTATTATTACCGACTTTTCTAACGTTCCGCACGGCATTGCAGACAAAATTATTATTGTGCCGCAAGAGAGCGAGAAGGAGCAGCTTCAGAGTATTCTTCCGGATGATTTTTCCTTGCACATTAGCGAAGACGTGTTGTGGATGCTCACGAATCCTCTTGCAAACAAAGGACACGCACTGAACGTTATTTGCAATCGTTTGGGCGTAAAGCCTAGCCGAACAGTTGTTTTTGGCGACGATATTATTGATATCGATATGTTTCGCGCCGGAGGATACGGTGTTGCGGTTGCGAATAGTAATCAGCGTTTGCTTGCGATTGCGGACGAAGTTTGCGATTCCAACAATGACGATGGCGTTGCTAACTGGCTTCAAAACGAATTGCTCTAGGGTTTATTGCAATTATCATAATCGGACGCAAATAGCAGTAAATCGGACGCGTTCTACAAAATGCGGACGCGTTTGCAAAATTTACGGACGTTTTCTTGTTTTTTGGACGCAAAACAAGTAGAATCGGACGAAAAGGATGTAAAATCGGACGCAAAATCGGACGCAAAATATGCTTGAGTTTTAAAATGCCCGATTTTAGGCGCAAATATAACTACAAACTTAATTAAAAAACTATATGCAACAAACCTAACTTACGAAGAGAGATCACAATGCTAAATATAAATTCGCTGTCTTTACTAAGAGAGAGTAATCAATTAGAAGCGAAAGCGGCTTCAAACGGTACGCCGAGAAGTATGTGGGAAACGTATTGTGCTTTTGCTAATACGAATGGTGGAACTATCTTGCTGGGTGTAAGCGAAGATGCGCAGCATAATTTACAGCTTGTTGGCGTAAATAACCCTGAACATATGGTAAAAGATATTTGGGATACGCTAAATAATAAGAATAAAATTAGCTCGAATATTCTTATTGAAGAAAATATTTCTATTGAACAAACTAATGATAACAAATCTATTATTCGCATAACTGTTCCAAGAGCAAATCGTTCTGATAAGCCGATTTATATTAATGGAAATCCTATAGGCGGTACGTATCGTCGTAATTTTGAAGGCGACTACAAATGTTCTCAAGAAGAGTATCAAGCTATGGTTCGAGATAATGGTTCGAGCGTAAATTCTATGGGTCAATCTCCGCTTCTTCAGCATAGTGTTGACGATTTTGATATGGAGACTGTGCGCTCTTACCGCAATATGCTAAGTGCAGTGCGTCCTCAACATCCTTGGCTTACGCTTGATGCGGATGAATTTCTTATGAGAATCGGAGCGTTAGCAAAGGACGAGTCGAATAAATTGCATCCTACTCGAGCGGGTCTTTTAATGTTTGGTCATGAGTGGTGCATTCTTACGGAATTTCCGTACTATTTTCTTGACTACAGAGAAATCACAAGTGCTGATAGTAGATGGAGTCATAGGATTGTCAGCTCAGATGGTTCGTGGAGTGGAAATCTTTATGATTTTTGGAGTATTGTATGGCAGCGTCTTTCTCGTAAAATTGATGTACCATTTTTGCTTAATTCGCAGTCATTACGAGTTGATGATACTCCGTTGCATATGGCAGTTAGAGAAGCCCTTGCAAACACGTTGATTCATGCTGATTATTATATGCGAGGTAACACTGTTATTACATATAATGATGCTGTGAGTACTGAAGTTGATGGTTCTTCACAATCTTCTATAGAAACAAATAGCGCAAATGATGGTTTTAAGCTTTCTTTTGCAAACCCGGGCTGCTTACGTATGCCTGTAGAAGTGGCTTTAGCTGGAGGTTTTTCTGATTCTCGGAATCCAGCACTGCTTAAAATGTTCGCGCTGATTTCTGTTGTTGAACGTGCTGGAAGCGGATTTGATGCTATGAGAGCTGGTTGTGATTGGGCTGGAATACGCTATCCAATTTTAAGTGAGTCCTTTAATCCAGACCGTACTACTCTTGAATTTTTTGTAAGCGATAAGAATAACTTTGTATCTGGTTCTGCAAAAAACAAAACTGAACTTAATGCTAATTCATTGAATTTAGTGAACGGTACTTATAATTCAGAACTTACTACAAATTCACTTTCGCAAGATTCTAATAACTCGCATAAACGTATGAGCGTTGACGATTGCTATAAAAAGATTATTGAAGCAGTACATAATCATGGAACAATAAAGCGTGAGCAAGTGCAAAATATTCTTAACGTGGGTAGTACCAAGGCTAAGCAATTGTTATCTGATTTAGTTAGTAGAGGAGATATTTCAGTTTGTGGAAAGGGTAGGTCTACTACTTACGTTTTTAACAGGTAGTTTATTGTGTAATTAAATTTTAAGGATGATTTTGGCGCTTATAGCTAGGTCTGTTTTTGCCTGTGAGTGTTACTTTCTCAGATACTTGACTGCGTTAGCGCGACGACCTGCTTGAGCGCAGCACAGCGCGCGCGAAGGCAACTCGGAGCGCTGAGCTTGCTCAGGTTTGAAAGCACGGTGTGCTTTCAACGCAAGCTCAGTAGCTAGCGCGTTACCCGCGCGAGCTCTGCCGTTTTTTCGTTACTGGTGCAGTTTGCTTTCTGCGTTAATAACGCTGTCGTGTGGATCGCAGCATTTTTTGGCGGTTGGAGTATATTGGTTTTTGTAAAGAGAGCAATATGAGGCGCCAATAAAGAAGGTGCCGGCAAAGAAGGTGTGTTATGGCGTTTTGTATACAGTGTGGTAGCGCTCTTGAAGATAACTGGTCATTTTGCGAAAATTGCGGTGCTCCAGTAAATAGTCGTCCTTCAGATTCGCAGACGACTCAGTTTAGCAATCAGCATGCAGTAGACCAGCAATCCCAGTTTGTCAATCAACCGGAAGAACAGCAGACTTCGGTAATCAATCAGCCTGCAGTAGACCAGCAATCCCAGTTTGGCAGCTATCCTACAGACTCGCAGCTTCCGTACAATCCTTCGCAAAATCCTCCGCAAGATCCTTCCCAAAATGGAAATAGCGAAAATAGCGAAAATAGCGAAAATAGCGAAGTACACAAAGTAGATAAAATGAGGGTAATAATCGCGGTTGTTGTTGCTGCTTCAATCGTTATTGCCGCTGCTCTTGGTACATTTCTTTATTTCGAACTTAACAAAGTTAAGTTGCCTAATGCTTCAGAATTTGCGCGCACAAGCATAACAAAAATGACTAAAAAGCTTGAAAAGCAGGGCTTAAGCGTAAGAATTAAAGGCGAATTTAACAAGCGCAAGCGCGGAAGTTTCTTAAGACTTGACGGTACGAATCCTGGAAATTCAGTTCTTAAATTTAATCCTGTTACGATTGTTCAGTCCAAAGGCCCGGGCGTGCCGTCTGAAGGCATAGTTGGCAAAAAAGTTGGTTCAGTTACTAAGATTCTTAAAAAGATGGGCGTGGAAGTAAAAGTCCACAATGTTGTTGTTGATAATAAGCCGAGTGGGGAAGTGATTGGCTCCGAGCCTATGCCAGGATATTCCGTTATAAATGGGAATAAGGGCGTTATCAATCTTGCCGTCGCAAGCAAAAACAAGGGTATTCCTGTAAATATATTCGGCATGGATAAAGATAAAGCCAAGGAGAAGCTCAACTCTCTTGGTTTTAACGATATTACTTTAAAGCCTCATTTTGCGTCTAAAAAAATGATAGGCAAAATTATGGGAACTTATCCTTCGCTTGGATCGCAAGTTACTGGAGGTCATATTGATCTTCTCTATGGCGTTGACGCGTCGGGCGCAAGAACTGCTATTGCAACGGATATGAAAGGTAAGTCTTTAGAGTATAAAAAGGGCAATACAAAACTACAGTTTATAGAATTTATGGAGCCTTTGCTTGGAACTTGGTGCACTAAATCCGGTGACTGCATAAATTTGGGAGCAACAACTATTTATACTCCTAACGAATATCAGAAGGAAACACGTATCTATACTATAAACGGGTATCCGGGTGATAATTTTAGTTCGTCATTTGACCGAATATTACGTAGCTACACTCCAAATACGCTTGAAATGTCAACAGATAATTTAATGCAAATGATTCTAGACGTTATTTCTTCTGCGTCAGTTACTAGTGGAGAAAAGCTCGATCCGCATATGAAGGATCTTATGCATAATCATCTTATAGCTGGAGATACTGGCGCTATTGAATTTTATCAGTCGCTTGGTGTGCCTTATTGCGGTGATGATTTGTATTTGTTGCCTATTTTAGATCAAAAAGTGTGTGAAGCTGGTCATCTGAAGAATTACGATGGCGATGTTCTGTCTCTATTTATGGATTTGCACAATCATAAGAAGTGGACCGGTATGAGCTATAGAATGACCGATTTCTTTGTTGCAATTCCGGTGAATGCAAAACTTAGTGAGCTGGAAAGTAGCGGATATTTTAAAGGCAAAGGTAAAACGCAGCCGGATCCTAATCGTCCATTTATTTTGCGTAGGGATCCTAAGCTTTACAAAGAAACTGTTGTGCCGTTTGATGGCGAGTATTCGACCTCAGATAATCCGTTTGTGCCGACTAGCAAGCATAAGCCTGTGCCGTTTGCGCCTGCTCCGGATGACAGCAATGCGTACTATCTTGTTGAGCAGCCGTTTGATTGGAGTTCGCTCAAGTAACAGATTTACGGTTTGTTCGGGTAACCCTCCAAACGTGGGGAAATTATCTCGCGTTTGGAGTTCTACGCCACGCCAAACCCTCCAAATGCCGGATAACTTCCTCGCGTTTGGAGCGTAATCGTACGCTGAGCGCTCCAATTGTGGGGAGTTTTACTCATGTTTGGAGCGCCTAACCCTTCGTAACCCTCCAAACGTGGGGGAATTATCTATCGTTTGGAGCGCTGCACAAACAAAAACCGCGCCTGCGTAAGATTAACACATACGCAAGGTGCGGTTTTCGTTATTTAGCAGTTTCGCTGATTAGCAGTTTAGCTATCAGACGATTAGCGAAATCAGGCGTTTACGCGATCGATGCCGGACTGCACGTCAGCAATCACGGAATCCCAAGACTTGATGAAGGCGGCAACACCGTCGGCCTCAAGCTTGTCGGTAACGTCCTTGATGTTAATGCCAAGCTCAGCAAGCTTGTTCATAACAGCGTGGCTCTCTTCGTAAGTGCCCTTAATGGAAGCAGCGCCGTTGCCGTGATCAGCAAGAGCGTTCAAAGTCTTTTCTGGCATGGTGTTAACAACATGCTCAGCAACCAACTCGTCAACGTACTTGCAGTCGGAGTAAGCTGCGTTCTTGGTGCCGGTAGAAGCCCAAAGTGGACGCTGCTTCTTTGCGCCCTTAGCTTCAAGAGCAGCCCAACGTGGGTCGGCAGCGAACTTCTTCTCGAAGAGTTCGTAAGCCAAGCGAGCGTTAGCAACAGCAGCCTTGCCTTCAAGAGCCTTAGCTTCTTCGGAGCCGTTCTCTTCGAGGAGCTTGTCAACAGCGCTATCAACGCGGGAGACGAAGAAGGAAGCTACGGAACCCATGTGCTTCAAGTCGTGACCGTTTGCATCAGCCTGAGCAATACCTTCGATGAAGGCGTCGATAACCTGCTCGTAGCGCTCGAGGGAGAAGATCAAGGTTACGTTCACGGAAATACCCTTAGCAAGGGTAGCGGTGATTGCTGGAAGACCTTCCAAAGTTGCAGGAATCTTGATCATAGCGTTTGGACGATCAACCTTTGCCCAAAGCTCTTCAGCCTGCTTCTCAGTGTTAGCAGTATCGTGAGCCAAGCGTGGATCAACTTCGATGGAAACGCGGCCGTCAACGAAGTCGGTCTTTTCAGCAATCTCGCGGAAGATATCGGTTGCGTTACGAACATCGGTGGTGGTCAACTCGCGAATAGCGGTTTCAACGTCGACCTTGCCGAGTTCCTTAAGCTGTGCATCGTATGGACCAACCTGGCTCAAAGCCTTCTGGAAGATGGATGGGTTGGTGGTAACGCCAACAACATTCTTATTAGCAATCAAATCCTGCAAAGAGCCGGACTCAATGCGGGTGCGGGACAAATCGTCCAACCAAATAGAAACGCCGGAATCGCTAGTGCGCTGCGTTGCTTCAGTCATGTTATCTCCTTAACACTGTGCTCCACCAATTGGGGCACGTCGGTATTTTGGCGTTTTACAAGAAACAGCGGTTGATGTCGAACCAACGGTAGCTCGGCATCAACACGCCGTCGCTGTCTCTTGTGAAGTGTTTCGTTAGCACTTCTAGTTTTGTGACATACCAATTTTATTTTGATACATCAAGCTTTATTTTGCTTACTTGCTTTTTGCCAAGTTATCTTAAGCGCGAGCTTCTTCGATAGAAGCCTTAGCAGCTTCTACTACGTGCTCAGCAGTAATGCCCAAGTCGATCATGTTCTGACCGCCGTCACCCTGCAAGCCGTACTGTTCGATAGAAACAGCCTTGCCGCAATCGCCAAGATACTTGTACCAAGGCAATGCCAAGCCAGCTTCGATGGAAACGCGAGCCTTGACGGACTTTGGCAAGGTTGCTTCCTTGTACTCTTCGTCCTGCTCTTCGAACCACTCGAGAGATGGCATGGAAAGAACGCGAGCCTTAATGCCTTCAGCAGCCAAGGTCTTGGCGCCGGCAACAGCCCACTGAACTTCGGAACCGGTTGCCATGATGATTACGTCTGGAGTGCCTTCGCAATCAACCAAAACGTAAGCGCCGTGCTTCACGCCTTCGCGAGCCTTTTCAGCAGTCTCAGCGAGGGTTGGAACGCCCTGGCGAGTCAAAATCATGGCAGTTGGGTAGCTGTTCTTCTTCTCGAAGAAGTAGCGGTAAGCTTCAGCAGTTTCGTACTCGTCTGCTGGGCGCACAACCTCGAGCTGAGGAATAGCGCGGAATGCAGCCAAGTGTTCGATTGGCTGGTGAGTTGGACCGTCTTCGCCCAAAGCTACGGAATCGTGGGTCCAAACGTAGAGGTTTGGAATCTCCATCAAAGCAGCCAAGCGAACTGCTGGGCGCTCGTAATCAGAGAACTGGAAGAAGGTGCCGTTGAATGGGCGAGTGTCAGAACCAAGCAAAATACCGTTGGTAATAGCACCCATTGCGAACTCGCGCACACCGAAGTGAAGCTGGCGGCCGTGCTCGGAAACGTTTGGCCAAGTGCGGGTTGCGTCTTCGGATGGACCGAAGGAGTCAGCGCCCTTAATATTGGTGTTGTTGGAGCCGCCCAAATCAGCGGAGCCGCCCCAAAGTTCTGGCATAACGGCAGCAATTGCGTTAAGAACTGCGCCGGAAGCCTTACGGGTAGCAACCTTAGAGCCAACTTCGAAGCCAGCAACCAAGTCGTCAATAGCATTGTCGAAGCCTTCAGGAAGCTTGCCGGCCTTAAGACGCTCGTAAAGAGCAGCCTTATCTGGGTTTTGAGCAGCCCACTTTGCAAGAGCTTCATCCCAAGCCTTGTGAGCAGCCAAGCCGCGCTCTGCAACCTTGCGAGCGTGAGCCAAAGCTTCTTCGTCGATTGGGAACGAAACTTCTGGGTCGAAACCGCAAAGTTCCTTCAAGCCCTTAACAGCTTCTTCGCCAAGCTTGGAGCCGTGGGAAGCTTCGTTGTCGGTCTTGCCTGGGGTTGGCCAAGCAATCAAAGTATTAACCTTAATGAAGTGAGGCTTGTCGGTAACTTCCTGAGCCTTTTCAATAGCTGCAGCCAAAGCCTGAACGTCTTCCTTGTAGGAGCCGTCTGGCTGAACGAAGCTAACTTCATCGGTGTACCAACCGTATGCACGGTAACGAGCAAGAATATCTTCAGAGAAGGTGAGCTTAGTATCGCCTTCAATCTGAATGTGGTTTGCATCGAAGATTACGGTCAAATTGCCGAGCTTCTGGTTTCCAGCCAAGGAAGCAGCTTCAGAAGAAACGCCTTCCTCAACGTCGCCTTCGCCGCAGATAACCCAAACCTTATGATCGAATGGGGAAGTGCCGGCTGGAGCTTCTGGGTCAAGAAGACCGCGCTCAAAACGCTGGCCGTAAGCAAAGCCAACAGCAGAGGCAAG
The DNA here is from genome assembly GCF_048545135.1 of Gardnerella bretellae. Classification (NCBI taxonomy): domain Bacteria; kingdom Bacillati; phylum Actinomycetota; class Actinomycetes; order Bifidobacteriales; family Bifidobacteriaceae; genus Gardnerella; species Gardnerella bretellae. Next base: position 141,781 of record NZ_JBKQXU010000004.1, on the reverse strand, counting down.
ACCCTGGCCGAGTGGGCCGGTGGTCATTTCGATGCCTGGGGTTAAGCCATACTCTGGGTGGCCTGGAGTACGCGTGTCAGCGCCGCCACGGAAATACTTGAGATCGTCAAGAGTCAAGCCGTAACCAGAGAAGAACAACTGCACGTATTGCGTAAGCGAAGCGTGACCGCCAGAAAGAATAAAACGATCGCGGCCAGCCCACTTTGGGTCAGCAGGATCGTGCTTAATGAAATGCTGGTACAGGGTGTACGCAATTGGTGCCAATGAAACAGGGGAGCCAGGATGTCCGTGTCCTGCTCGCTCAACAGCATCAGCCGAGAGAACCTTCGCCATCTTTACGGCGCGCTCGTCTAATGCAGACCAGTTGAAATCGGTCATGTGATCTACTTTCCTTCCAATAATCCGGGTTTTTAGGCACAGCTTACGCTGGCTTTTTACCCTCTCATTGCCCTTCAATCCTATCTTTCGCGCGCGACGAATATGTTACAAAGTGTGTCAAAAGTTTGCTTTTATGTTCTGTTGCGAGTTTGCTTTTGAGTTCTGCTAATAGTTCGCTTTTGAGTTCTGCTAATAGTTTGCTTTTATGTTCTGTTGAGTGCTAAGAAATAGACTATTATAAGAATATTAGAAATACTAAGAATATTAGAAATATTAGAAATATAGTATTTAGACGTATTTGTTATTTATAAGGAGCGGTAATGCAGTCACGACGCATGATGATTTTGCGCGCAGTTGTGGAGGATTATATTCGTTCTCAAGAGCCTGTTGGTTCTGCGGCTCTTGCAAAGCATCATCAGCTTGGGGTAAGTTCTGCGACTATTCGTAACGATATGTCTGCCTTGGAAGAAGAAGGCTACCTTGTTCAGCCGCACACTTCTGCCGGACGCATTCCTACCCAAAAGGGGTATCGCTATTTTGTTGACGGCTTGGCTGCAGTTATTCCGCTTTCTGAGCCTCAACGTCGTGCTATACGCAACTTTTTAAGCGGATCTGTTAGTTTGCAAGATACTTTGCAACGTTCTGCACGTCTTCTTGCAAGTATTACCGGTCAAGTCGCGCTCGTCGCATCTCCAGCATTGTCTAAGTCAAAAGTAAAAAGAATTGAGATTGTTCAAGTATCATCTTCTATGCTTCTGGTTGTTGTGATTACAGACGCTGGAGGCGTAGCCCAGCACATGATTCAAGCCTCTAACATAAATCCAGACGACTTATTGCATTTAGTTAATATGGTTAATGAGAATTGCGTTGGAGCCTCTCTTTTAGATGCTTCTAAGCGCGTTTATTTGCTTGCAAATCGCAAGGATTTAGCGTCAGCGTTGCAAATTATTAGTCAACTTGCTAATGCTTTAGAAGACATGCATGACGGCGAGCATACTCACGACTTGTATATGGCTGGAGCTTCCCAACTTGCGCATAGGCAAAGTATTGGCGATTTTGCTTCCCTTTTTGACGCTCTTGAGGAACAGGCCGTTATTATGCGACTTATGACTTCGCTAAGCGAGGAAGCAAGTGATTGCGAAAGCGGCGTTAGTGTTGCAATCGGCTCAGAAACGCACACTCCGGGCTTGCTTAATGCTTCTGTTGTAACAAGCGCTTACGGCTACAATGCTGATTCTGATTCCGCGTTTATTGGCTCAATCGGCCCTACTCACATGGATTATGCTGCAACTATGACAGCTGTTAAGGCTGTTGCGCGCTATCTTAATTCGTTTATATCCGAAAATTCTTAAAATTAGCTGGCTTATAGCTGGCTGTGCCTTATGTAAAAATGATTTATGAAAAGGTAAAAGGGGAATTAATTGACTGATTACTACAAGATTTTAGGTGTTGATCATAACGCTAGCGACGACGAAATTCGCAAAGCCTACCGTAAGATGAGCCGCAAGTATCATCCGGATATTGCAGGCGCTGAGTTTGAAGAAAAGTTTAAGGAAGTAAACGCAGCTTACGACGTGCTTTCTAATCCAGAAAAGCGTCGAATGGTAGATATGGGAGTCGATCCTAACGATCCTTCTGCTGGAAGTGCCGGAGCTTCAGGTGCTGGTTTTGCAGACATGGGCATGGGTGATATTTTTAGCCAGTTCTTCGGTGGCTCTTTTGGAACTTCTCAAGGCCCAATTTCTAGGGTTCAGCCTGGTGAGGACTCTTTAGCTGAAGCTAAGATTGATTTGAAAACGGCTATTTTTGGCGGAAATGTGAGCGTTCGCATAACCGCTTTTGGAGTGTGCCAAGATTGCAGCGGTTCTGGTTCTGCCGACAATGCTGCTCCTGAACAGTGTGATCAATGCCACGGTTCTGGCTTCTGCCAGAAGGTTGTGCGCACAATGCTCGGCCAAATGGTTTCTTCAATGCCTTGCGACAAGTGCGAAGGTCACGGAACGATTATTAAAAATCCGTGCCAAAACTGCCGTGGTCGCGGACGAGTGCGCGCGCTTCGCGAAGTTGGTGTGAACGTTCCTGCAGGTATTCGAGATGGAAGCCGTTTGCGTCTTGCTTCTCAGGGTAGTGTTGGCGAGTGCGGCGGCCCTGCTGGTGACTTGTATGTTGATATTCACATTCGCGCCGACAAGCAGTTTACGCGAAACGGCGACGATTTGCATTGCTGGATTACTGTTCCTATGAGCTGGGCTGTGCTTGGTCACGATGTTGAAATCGAAACTTTTGACGGCCCTCAAAAGCTTGAAATTCCTGCTGGATGCCAGAGCGACGACACTGTAACTCTTGAAAATCTTGGAGTTACGAAGCTTCGTTCTAAAGATCGCGGCAATATTATTGTTCATGTTTTGGTTCAGATTCCAACGAAACTTAGTGCAGAAGAGCGTTCGCTTATTAGTAAGTTTGCTAATTTGCATGACGGTGACGTAAAGCATGTTAAGCAAAATTCGCTTGATGAGCAGTCGGGTGAGCGAAAAGGCTTCTTTAGTAAATTAAAGGAAGCTTTTGCTGGCTGATTTTACGTCTTTAATTTACTGCTTTGATTTAAAATAGTAGAGGAAATATGGCATTACCAATTTTGTTTGCAGGCACTCCGGAAGTTGCTGTTCCGTCTCTTCGTGAGCTAGCCAAAGATAGTGAGCATTTTGACGTTTGCGCTGTTATTACGCGCCCGGACGCTCCAACCGGTCGCGGCCGAAAGCTCGTTCCAAGCCCGGTAAAACAAGCTGCTCTTGATCTAGGCCTTACAGTAATCGAAATTGACCCTAGCAAAGACGAAGCTAACTTCCTTAATAAGCTTTACGAAACTGGGGCTAAAGCTGCAGCGGTTGTGGCATACGGCAAGATTTTGCGACAGAGCGTTTTAGACGCGTTGCCGCTCGGCTGGTACAATCTTCATTTTTCGCTTCTTCCGCAGTGGAGAGGTGCAGCTCCTGTTCAGCGCGCAATTTGGGCTGGGGATGATATTACGGGCGCTACGGTTTTTCGCATTACGCGCGGCATGGATTGCGGCCCTATTTTGGCGCAGTTTACTACGAAAATTGAGCCTCACGAAAATTCCGGCGATCTTCTTTCTAGGCTTGCAATCGACGGCGCTCCTCTTCTTGCAGCATCTCTTCGCGGCATGGAAACTGGCGAAATTGTGCCGGTTGAGCAGGATCAGTCTCCTCAAGAAGTTGCGCAAAAAATCACGGTTGAAGATGCTCATATTGATTTTCATGCGCCAGCTTTTGCGGTTGACCGTCAAATTCGCGCTTGCACGCCAAATCCGGGCGCGTGGTGCGAGCTTCATGCGGACGACGAGAATAGCGCAGAGCCGATTACTTTGCATGTTTTGCGCGCAAAGCCTGCAGACGCTAACAATCCGCATTCTGGAGAATTAATGAAGCTTAATCCTGGAAAATTGCTTGCCGGCAAAAAGCAAGTTTGGGTTGGTACTTTAAGTGGCGCGCTTGAGCTTTTGGAAGTAAAAGCGCAAGGTAAGAAAGCTATGAAAGCGGCAGATTGGGCGCGCGGAGCAAGGCTTTCTGCCGAAGCCTACTGCGCATAATTATTGCGCATAAAATTATGAGCATGGACTTTTCTTCTTTTGCGCCAACTTTAGCCAAGCCCGGGCTTTTGGTTATGGATGTTGATGCAACGCTTATTGAGGAAGAAGTTATCGATTTACTCGGTGCAGAATCTGGATGCGGCGATGAGATGTCTTTGATTACAGCGCGCGCAATGCGTGGCGAAATCACTTTCGACGACTCCTTGCGTTTGCGCGTGAAGATGCTTCGGAATTTAAATATTGACGAGTGCAAGAAGCATATTATTCCTAAAATTCACGTAACTAAAGGCGCGAATGTTTTAATTGACGAGCTTCACGCGCACGGTTGGAAAGTTGGCGCAGTTTCTGGCGGTTTTCACGAAATTTTGGACGAATTGCTGCCGAGTTTGAATATTGATTTTTGGGTGGCTCACCATTTGGAGTCTATTGACGGCAAGCTTACTGGCAACGTGCTAGGAAATATTGTTAATGCTAGCGCAAAAGTGGAAGCGCTTCGAGCTTGGGCAAGTGATCTTGGTGTTGAGCGCGAGCAAACTGTTGTCGTGGGGGATGGAGCGAACGATATTTCAATGATTAAATTTGCTGGATTAGGCGTGGCTTTTTGCGCAAAACCAGCGGTTCAAGCGGCTACTCCTTACCATATTCTTACTCGCGATTTAAGCGCTGTATTGCGTTTTTTGAATGCGAATTAATGCATTTATAGAGCGAAAAGTTGATGAATGTACATAAGCAATGTAAAATGATGAAGCAATGATTAAAGATTAATGATTAATGATTATTTTTGTGAAAGTTCTGTAGCTTTTATCCACAGAGCATAAATGTGTTGGTAAATCTTTCTATTGATGAGTAAAATAACAGTTAGTTTTTGAGAGAAAAGTGTGCGTGAACGCAGAAGATTCAGGAATTTACATTGAAATTCGCGCACGAAGGGTAGGGAGTGTAAGTTGAATTTACGAGAAGTTGCGCTTGAAGTTGCGCGCATTTTGGAAGACGTTGGTAAACACGCTTATCAGGATCAATTAAGTCCTCAAGATATGACGTCGCTTGCGTTGGGAGATCCTATGCAGTCGGAGTCTGGTTTTGGCGATAAGCTCGTGCGCTTTATTCAAAACCGTTTAACGTACGTGAATCCTTTCCAAGGTTTTTGGCACACTAGGCCGGAGCATTGCAATCCGGGCGACCGTTTTTGGTGCGTTGGAAACGTTGACGGCGCTATTAATTTCAACCGAGACATGGCAGAGTGGACTCTTACGGTTTCGCTTTTTGAATTTAACGATGAAGGTTCAGCTCGCCCGGTGCTTGGCGTTGTTCACGCTCCTGCATTGGGATTGACTTATTTGGCTGCAAAAGATCAGGGTGCAATTCGCATTCGTAGAACTCCGCAAGGAGAAAAGCGCGAAAAGATTACGCCTTCTACAACTTCAACTTTGCGCGGATCAGTTGTTTGCTACGGAATGTCTTATATTCCGCAAGAGTCTAAGCGCGCGCTTGACGTAGTTGCTTCTGTTGAAACCGGCTGCCCTGCGGATATTAAGCGCATTGGTCCGGCTTCTCTTGACTTGTGCAAGGTGGCGGACGGCACGTACGACGCTTACTTTGAGCCGCACTTGCATCAGTGGGATATTCCGGCCGTTTCTGCTGGAGCTGTGGTTGTGCTAGAAGCGCAGGGTCAGGTTTGCCAATGGGATGGAAACTCTATTCATTGGCGACGCGAAAATGACGTAGTTGCTTCTAACGGTTTGCTTATTAACGAGTTAAAGCCGTATCTTAAGTAAGCGTAAACTAATTTTCGCACAAATAACGCAATATTAGTTTTGCTCTAAAAGTAGCAAAAATCACATATAAAAATGCTTGAAATGTATGAATTTTTGAGTAAAATACCCCTTGTGCTGGTTTCAGATTGCTAAAATTTGCTGTGCTGAACGCATATTAAAACGTTGGCACGGTGATTTAGCAGTATGATATTACTAATTGATAAGAAAAACGCTAATTTGCCGAGTTTGATTTAATACGCAAAATCTCTCGGTCGAATAAACGGAGTAAAAGAAATGATGAAGAAGAATAATATTAACGCAAATAGTTTCGCTGATTTACTTAAGTCTACTAAGAGTACGTCTTATGCGCCACTTTCTAAGAGTGTGTGCGCAGCTATGCTTGCCGGCGCTATGGTGCTTGGGGGGGGGTATTCGTTTCTCCTGCGCCTGCGTATGCTGATGGTTATGTGAGCCCTGACGGCAACAATATTTACTACGGCTACAAGTCCGACGCAGATTATAGTAAAGATCGCATTAAGATCGAGGTTCATTACTATAGCAATATGAAAGATGCCGAAGAAGACACTATTGCTAACCAAGATCCTCTCGGCAAGTTTGTACATGTAAAGTACACTGCAAATCTTAATTCTAGTGACAATTCTTTTGATAAATGGGCATTCCGTCCAATGTGGTGGTACGGTGTTCCAGCAGGTTTAACAGACGTACACGATATTAATTACAGCCGTTTTGAAAAATACACAGGTGACGGCAATCCTGTTCCTTCTCGTCCTGGTCTTCACCGAGAAGATGAAAATGTTACTAAACATTATGCTAATTCAAAGGATTGGAAGGGTATTTCTAACTTCTATATTACCGATCCAAGCAAGCTTACTTCTATGAATGGCTTAAAAACGCTTTTGGGTATTGATGGTAAACAGAACAATGGATACGATAAAACTGGTAATACTGCTGGCAATTGGGGCGATTATTACGATGCCACAAAGGGCATGCAGGGCATGTTCGTTGATTGGGAATCTGCCGGTAAGCGTTTTTATCAAATGACCTACGTTGCAGAACTTACCGACAAAGCATGGAAAGAGCGCAATGAGCATCCTTTGCGTTTTGCTGCTGGCGTTTACCGTTTTGCTGGTAACTGGCATATTGCTACTGGCCAGACTCATCATGCTCCAAAGATTGCAGACAGCTTGAAGGTTCAGTATCCAGCTTTGACGCCTGTTGCTAAAGCTGATGCTCTTATTGATACTGAAAAGACCTCAGTTGAGAATGCTATTAAGACTGCTAATAAAGACGTTAAGCATTTCAATGAGCTTCTTGATAAGATTGAAGTCGCTAATGACGGTACTGCAACTCTTACTTTCCATGACAAGACAACAATTAAAATGCCTGGAAAGTTGCTTGTAGTTGAAGAGAAAAAAGACAACGTTAAGTTCCCACCTGTATACCCTGCTCCGATTGGCGTTGTGAATCCGAAGAGTTTGAGCGAAGCTGATCAGAAGGCGATTATTGCTGCGTTTAAGAAAGAAAATGCAGGCAAAGACTTTTTGACCAAGGTTTCTGATAAGGATTCGGATGTTTATAAGTTTGATAACGATAAACAAACGCTTACTATTACTTATACTGATGGATCTACAATCACAGTTCCTTATTCTTCTTTGGTATATCAAGGACCAAAAATCTCCGATTGGGCGCCGTATGTTGTGCCTGATCCAATTGAGGTTGTAAATCCTGCAAGCTTGACTGACCTGGAGAAAAAGCAAGTAACTGACGCTTTCGATACAGCAAACGCCGACTTGGATGTCTATACTGCAGCGAAGAAGAATAATCAAACTCCTGTAAGCTTTGATAAAGACTTCAAGAACGCTATTATTACCTGGGCTGATGGCTCTACTAGCACAATTCCTTCATGGCAGTTCTTAACTAAGAAGCCTGAGCAAGCTCCATCTCCAAAGCCGCCAACTCCAAAGCCTGCTGAAGAAAAAAAGACGTTTACTGTTGATTTGCCTCCTACTCCTGGTCAGGTAATATTTGATCCATTTGATAAGACTGCTACTGTTAGTCAAGAAGTAATTCGTTCACTTCAGAGTCAGTTAATGCGTCGCACTGCAAAAGATGCGAACGATCCTAGTAAGTCTGTGACAATAAAATCTGCAACGATTAATATCGCAAATGGTACCGTGACCTTCACGGCTGATGGATATGCGGACAAGGTTTATCCAATCGGAATCTTCTATAAGAAGAAGGTAACTGGAGCTGGTCCTCAGAATCCTACGACGCAAAAAGATGAAGATAATAAGGATGGATATAAATATAAAATTCCTCATGTCAACATTGCTGGTGATTCTCCAACGTTAGCAGAGAAGCAAGCGGCTCTTAAGAAGTTCGTTGAGTTGAATTACAACGGTACAGTTCCTGTAATAAAGGACGACGGTAGTAGTAGTACTATCACAATTGAGGGTTCTAATTTAACTGCAAAAGATCCATCAATGGCTCCTTATGGTATTGGGAATGGTCATATTGTAGATGTAATGGTTTCTCATTCGGGAGGAGACATAACAATTAATTATGATATTACACCTGTAGAGGATAATGATGATACTGATCATAGTATGACCAAACAGTTATTTATTGATAGCGAAGATATTTACATCAAGAAGAATAACAATAAAGATAACACCATCGAAAATTTGAGAAAGCTTGCTAAGCAGATTCGCGACCAGCGAAAGAATGCTGGAGAGTTAACAGAAGATGCTATAAATACTCTCGGAGCTACTGACGAGAAAATTAATAGCATGAATGATGAGAAAGCTCTTCGTGATCTTATCAAGAAGATTGCTGATTATCAGAAGCCAAAGCCAGTTGAGTATAAGTACAACTTTGAGAAGTTGAAGTTGGATCATGATGGTGAGCCAAACGATGCTGATTACAAGAAGATTGTTGTAGAGCAGTTCTTGAAGAAGAACTATACGACTGACAATACAAACTGGTCTAAGCTTGAGGGTGCCTACAACAATAAGACTATTGTTCTTTCTGGCAACAATGCGAATACGTATAGCTTAACTCCTGTTGCAAGTGGAACATCTGGCTTGAATATTTACACTGGGGATAAGCAAACAGGTAGTGTGACCAGCGTAATTGTTGATTCACAGACTGGAGATTTGGTTGTTCGTGGCTGGAAAGCAGGCTCTACCAGTACTAATGCGGAAGAACTGATTCGTATTAAGAAAGCTGATTTGTATACTCCAAAGTCTAAGGAACAAAACCCAACTCCATCCGCTGAAGACCTTGAGAAGCTCAGGAAGCAGGCGAAGGAGATTATTGATCGTAATCCAAAGCTTACTGATAAGCAGAAGGAAGAATACAAGAATAAGATTGACCAGGCTGATACCAAGGAGAAAATCCAGAATATCCTCAAGGAAGCTAATAAGCAAGGCAATGACAACAATGTTAATGCTAATGATTTAAAGGAAAAGGAAAAGAAGGAAAAGGAAAAGCGCGAGAAAGAGAAGCGCGAAAAAGAACAGCAAAATAAACTTGCTGAAGATAAAACCAAAGCCAAGGAAACTATCAATGGCCTGACTAATCTGACTGATGGTGAGTCTGGCGATAAGAAGAAGCTGTCAGATGAAATTGATAATGCTCAAACTCCTGAGGAAGTTAAGAAGATTCTCGAAAAGGCCAAGGCGATTAACGACGCTCGAGGTGCTTTGAAGGAAGGTGCACTTCCATTCTTAAGCCACGGCAATGCTAACAGCGATGATGATAAGGCTCTTAAGGAGTTAATCGGCGCTGATCCAGCTAAGAAGGATAACACGCTTACCGATTTGGAAAATGCCATTAAGGACATTTCCAGCGCTCAAACCGCCACAATCCGCGCTGCTCTCGATGCTGCAACGCGCCAAAACGGCATTAACGAGCAAGCTGCAAGGCAGGCTGCTAACGCCAAGATTGCTGAGTTTGAGAATAAGCTTACAGCTGCTGAAAAGGTTCTTACCGATAATACAACAATCAAAGATGCAGATAAGAATGCTGCTACTAACGCTATTAACGATGCAAAAACTGCTATCGGCACTGCAAAGACTCAGGTAGCTAGCGCTACTACGCCTTCTGGAATGTTGACTCAGCTTAGCGATGTTGAAACTAAGTTCAATACTGCTAATAGCAAGGTCAATGATGCAGTTAACAATGCTCAGAAGGAAAACAAGAAGGGTAACACCAACGATCCTGATGCTGACACCTTCAAAAAAGAGAAGGAAAAAGCTAAGGGAGAGATTGATAAGATCCCTGGATTGACCGAAGAAGAGAAGAATGATTACAAGAAGCAGATTGATCAGTCTACTCACACTGGCGATCCTGAAGCAATTGTAAATCGTGCTAAGAAGAACCAGAAGATCAAGGATGCGCTTGCAGCGATTGACAAGCTCGAGCATTTGAACAATGCGCAGAAGAAAGCGTATGAAGACATCATCAACTCAACTGATGCGCACAACATCAAGGATGACGATGGCAAGGATACCGGCAAGGACGACATCGACAATGCGCTTGCTGATGCTATTGCAACCGATCATGCTATGGAGCGCCTTGAGAAGCTGAAAGAGATCGCTGATACGTTCGCTAATGGCGAAAAGTACAAGTCATTGCAAGACAGCGATGACAAGAAGAAGGCGTTTAATACCGCCTCCACAGCCGCTGGTGCCGTGCTTGCTAAGGAAACTGGCGATGCCAAGACGGCAGATCAGGTTAATGAGCTGTACAAGGATCTTCTTAAGGCAATGCAGGCCATTGACGACAAAGCTAAGGGTGCTGGCGTTATTACTGATGCACTTCAGGCTGAAGTAGATAAGGATTCTAAGCTTAAGCCAACGCAGGCCGATCCTCAGGATCCAACTAAGCCGGCAACACCGGGTGATCCTATCTACAACACATCTTCTCAAGAGAAGAAGCAGGCGTTTGATCAGGCGCTTACTGATGCTGAAAACGCATTGAAGACTGCTAAAGATGATAATGCAAACCAACAGGATCCGAACGCTACTCCTCGTACTCCTGAGCAGGAAGCTGCAGCTCAAAAAGCAGTGGATGAAGCGCTTAAAAATCTTCAAAAAGCGCGCGAAGAGCTCGATGGTGTCAACACCAAGCCTTTGCAAGATGAGATTGGTAAGGATAGCACTGTTAATACCTTAGATAGGTATACGTATTCTACTAAGGAAAAGAAGGATGCGTTTGATCAGGCTCTTCAAGAGGCTAAGGATCTTATCGATAAGCTGACCGGTAAGAAGCAGGCTGGCACAGACGATCATCTTGACACCAAGGAGAATAAGCAGAGGGCTTTGGATGCTGCTTTGAAGAAGTTGCAAGAAGCTGAAGAGGCTCTTAAAGGCAAGAAACCAGTCGAGCCAACTCCAACCCCAACTCCAACGCCTTCTGTTGATAAGTCTCACTTGCAGCAGGGCATTAACGATGGTAGCGATGTTCATAATTCGGATGAGTACAATAATGCTCCTTCGGATAAGAAGCAGGCTTATGATCACGCTTTGGATCATGCTAACGAAGTTAATAATGATCCAAATGCAACTCAAGATCAGGTGAATCAGGCTACTGAGGATTTGAAGAAGGCTGAGAATGATTTGAAGCCAACTCCAAGCCCGCTTCCAACTCCTGTTCCTGGTGGTCATGAGGATTCTGGTTTTGGTGTGAATGATAACGCGCCTACTACTGTGGATAAGGGCGAGTTGAACGTTCAGATTGATAGTGCTGAAGCTGATTCTCAGCCTGGTAATGCTGGAGCTGGCAATGCTGGTAACACAAACGCTGGTGCTGGTGCAAACTCTGGTAATGCTTCCAACGCCAATAATGCTAATGGCGCAAATTCTGCTGCTGTGAACGCTGCGGTTGAGAGCAATCCGGCTGTGAAGCAGGCTGATGCTCAAGTTTCTAAGGCTCAGGCGGCTTTGGATACTGCTTTGGCTGAAGCTAAGAAGGTTGCTGCTGATCCTAACGCAACTCAGGCTCAGGTTGATGCTGCGGCTCAGAAGCTTTCTGCTGCTCGTAAGGCTTTGGCGTCTGCTAAGGCTCATGCGGCTCAGGTGCGTGCTTCTGTGCGCGCTCAGGTGTTGAAGAGTGGTGTTTCTAAGCTGAGTAAGACTGGTAGCAACGTGTCTGTGATTGGCTTGCTTGCTACTGTTGCTGCGGCTGGTGCTGCGTTCTTCGTGGCCAAGCGTCGCGGTGTTTCTCGCCATAGCAACAACTAAGCGAGCGGCTTAAAAGCCAGTAAAGCTTTCTGCTTTGCTAGACAATAAATAAATAAATACTTGCCCCACTTCGCATCTTTCTTCACTCCGCGAAGTGGGGCATTTTCGTATGCGAATATTTTTATTTAACACGAATTGAAACAGTCACGAAAATATGGGAGAATTACCACATGACTACAGTTATTATGCATACTTCTGAAGGCGATATTAAAATCAACCTGTTTGATACCAAAGCGCCTGAAACCGTCAAAAATTTCGTTGGCTTAGCTACCGGTGAACGCGAGTGGATCGACCCATTCAGTGGAGAACCTTCGCATGAGCCATTTTACGATGGTTTAACTTTCCACCGCATTATTAAGGAATTTATGATTCAGGGTGGATGCCCACTTGGTAACGGAACTGGCGGTCCTGGCTACGAGTTTGACGATGAAATTGACACATCCTTGAAGTTCAACAAGCCTTATTTGCTCGCTATGGCAAATGCTGGAAAGCGTCGCGGTCGTGACGGTCGTTTGCATGGCACTAACGGCTCGCAGTTCTTCATCACAACCGTTCCAACTCCATGGCTTGACGGTCATCATACAATTTTCGGCGAAGTCGCTGACGATGAATCGAAGGCTGTTGTAGATAAGCTCGAGTCGGTTGCAACCGATCGCTCTGATGCTCCTCTTGAGCCTGTTGGCATTATTTCTATTGAAGTTTTGTGAAGTTTAAGCTGGTAAATAAATCAGCAATAAAAAAGCGAGCTTTATAGTTAAGCCCTGCAAGATTCCTTGCAAAACCTAGCTATAAAACTCGCTTCGGTTGTTCAACCTTCTTCTGTTATGCATTATCCATTGTAAGTATTTTATTCATTACTTTAAAAAGTAATTCGTGCGCTGTAAGCTCACATAAGCTTGCCTACAGCGCTTAAGTTCGCGCTTACTATAGCTTATTCTTTAACGCTTTGGTAAAGCGACGAGCCAGATTCCTGGAACTTCTTGCTCATCTCTTTCATGCCGTCAGCAATAGCCTGGTTTCGAGCTTCTTCAACAAGCTGTTCCTGCTGAGCTGCTCCACCAAAGCGCTTACGAATGTTTTGCGAAATAGCCATCGAGCAGAACTTTGGTCCGCACATCGAGCAGAAATGCGCCATTTTTGCCGGTTCTGCAGGAAGAGTATCGTCGTGGAAGGCGATTGCAGTATCTGGATCGTAGCTTAAGTTGAACTGATCCAACCAGCGGAACTCAAAACGAGCCTTACTAATAGCGTTGTCGCGATCCATAGCATGTGGATGATGCTTAGCAAGATCTGCCGCGTGGCAAGCGATCTTGTACGCAATTACGCCCTGCTTCACGTCGTCCTTGTTAGGCAATCCCAAATGTTCCTTAGGTGTTACGTAGCAAAGCATTGCCGTGCCGTAGCGCGCAATTTCTACGCCGCCAATTGCGGAAGTAATGTGATCGTAGCCTGGGGCAGTGTCGGTAGTCAAAGGACCAAGCGTATAGAATGGAGCATTCTGGCAAATCGCCTTCTCCATTTCAATATTCATGCGCACAGTGTCGAATGGCACGTGGCCAGGGCCTTCAATCATAACTTGCACATCATGCTGCCAAGCAATCTTAGTAAGCTCGCCAAGCGTCATAAGCTCAGAAAGCTGAGCAGCATCGTTTGCATCAGCCAAGCTACCTGGGCGCAAGCCGTCACCCAAAGAGAATGCAACATCGTACTTTGCAAAAATCTCGCACAATTCTTCAAAGTGCGTGTACAAGAAGCTTTCCTGATGATGCTGCAAGCACCATTCAGCCATAATCGAGCCGCCTCGAGAAACAATGCCGGTTACGCGGTTTGCAGTAAGCGGCACGTAGCGAAGAAGCACGCCAGCGTGAATAGTCATGTAGTCAACGCCCTGCTCGCACTGCTCAATAACAGTGTCGCGGAAAAGTTCCCAGCTTAGCTTAGAAGCGTCATCCTCAACCTTTTCCAAAGCCTGGTACATTGGCACAGTGCCGATCGGCACAGGGGAGTTGCGCAAAATCCATTCGCGCGTGGTGTGAATATCGTTACCGGTGGAAAGATCCATAACGGTATCCGCACCCCACTTCGTTGCCCACGTAAGTTTTTCAACTTCTTCGTCAATAGAAGAAGTTACGGCAGAATTGCCCATGTTTGCGTTGAGCTTAGTTAAGAAGCGAGAACCAATAATCATAGGCTCTGCCTCAGGGTGGTTAATATTGCAAGGAATTACAGCACGTCCGGCTGCAAGTTCGGAGCGAACAAGCTCTACGTCGCAATTTTCGCGAGTAGCAACATACTGCATTTCTGGGGTTACGATTCCGTGGCGAGCGTACCACATTTGCGTAATCGGATGATCCGCGCCCTTCATTGGCTTATGCGTGCGACCACGCCATTCTTTAGAAGCCTTACCGCGTTTAATTGCGCGCTTTCCGTCGTCTTGAAGATTGCGCCTGCGACCCTCATATTCCACAACGTCACCACGGTCGCGAATCCAGTCAAGTCGAAGCGGAGCCAAGCCTTCCTTAGGATCGCACTTTGGACCTTCAGTATTGTAGTCCTTAAAAGGCGGGTTAGGGCCAACGCCAGGAGTGTCCGAAAGCTTAATCTCAGTGTATGGAACTTCCAAATCGTAAGAACCGTACTCGTATTCAAAATGAACTGGAGTAGTTTTGCGAATATGAGCCTTGTCTCGCTGAGTGCATCCGCGTGATGCAATATCTACGCGCTGCTGCTTAGCTAACTTTGCTGCTTCTTTTGCTTCTTTAGCGTTAATAAAAGTTGGTTTCTTTTCTGCAGTTTCTTTAGATTCTGAGTTTGAAGCTTTTTCGTCAACAACTACGCGCTTAGCGTAGCCGTGCTTGCTTTCTTGGCGCACTGACTTCCAGCTTTCAACAAAATCATGCATTGTTGATTCTGGAGTTTGCGAAGCATAAATCGGTTCTGTAACGAAGAAGCCTGCAGCATTTGTGCGAGCAATCATAGATACGTCTTCAAGCTGAGTTTTTCCGCCAACTAAAACTGGGAAATCGCTTGCGGAGCAAATCGTATTAATTTTTGCTTCGTCCAGCGTTGTGTGATTCGCTTCCAATTCGTAAGAGGCAGTAGTGTTTTCTTGCCCTTCTTCTGGGTTTCGCATTGCTGTTACGCAAATGTAGTCAATGCAACCATCTGGAAGCTCGTTAATAACCTTAACTAAGCTTTCTGTTTCAACTGTTAAACCAATAACAGCATCCTCGCCAAGCAAAGCGCGCGCTTCTCTAGGTTCCATGTCGCTTTGAGCTAAGTGAACGCCGTCAACTTTAATGCTTTGATTTCTAGCCTGCCAAGCAACATCAACTCGCTCGTCAATAACAAAAGTTACTGAATCACACTTGTTATTGTCTTCAATAATTTGTGCAATATCTCGAGCAATAGTTGTGATTTCTTTTGCGCTCTCATCATTTGCGTGCAAACGAATCAACGTTGCTCCTGCGCGCAAAGCATCATCAACAATATCGGTAAGCGGACGATTATTACAAGCTTTTGGGTCTGCAATAAAGCAGGCGGTGAGATTGAACTGATCACGCATTGATGCGTATGGATAATTCGAGGTCATACTAAAATCGTTGCTCCCTACGTTGTATTAACTAAACAGGTTCGAAGGGTTAGGCTTTGCCTATCTCAGCCTTCTAAAAGAAAGCACCCCTGCAAATGTCGAATTATCAGCCATTTTACACGATTACATGCACTTTTTATTAAAGGCATGTTGCGAAGACTTTGTTTTTGTAAAGTTTTCACAACATGCCTTAGTTTTACAAAGTTAGAGTTTGTAAGTTTTAGCGCTCGTGGTGATTTATAGTGCGTGAAATAAAATCTCCCAAGCTTTGCACAATTTGCACAAGAATAATGCAGAGCACCACGGCAACCGTCATAACATCGTACTGGTAGCGCTGGTAGCCGTAACGTATTGCAATATCTCCAAGTCCGCCAGCTCCAACTGTTCCAGCCATTGCACTAAAACCAAAAAGCGTTATGAATGTAAGAGCAGCGCCGCGAATAAGCGAAGGCAAAGCTTCCCAAAGCAGCACTTTGCACACAATTTGAAGTTTGCTTGCTCCAAAGCTTTGTGCAGCTTCAATTAAGCTTCCGTCAACTTCTGCCAAGGACTGTTCAACAATTCGCGCCACAAACGGAGCTGCTGTAATAACAAGCGGCACAATAGCTCCTGGAACTCCAAGAGATGTGCCAACAAGTAGGCGAGTGAACGGAATTAAAGCAACAAGAAGAATAATAAACGGCACTGAGCGCACAATATTAACAATCCAGCCAATAACAGCGCTTAAAGTTGCGTTTGGGCAAATGCCCTTTTTGCCCGAAATAATAAGCAGCACACCAATTGGAAGGCCAATTGCATAAGCTAAAAGTGTTGCCACAGAAGTCATTACTAAAGTATCTTGCACGCCTTCAATTAGTAAATCGCCATAGTTATCAATAAATTGTGTAGCAGTTTCTAGCATTTTACTTCACCTCGCCTGCAAGTGTGTAGTTTTCGGTAAAACTCTTCTTATTTCTATGATTTTCTACTTTGTCGTCTGCAATAAGCGTGCGCAAAATATCGCTTTGTGGATTTGCGAAAAGCTCTGCAGTATCTCCTAATTCCACAATATTTCCGCCGTCAATCATTGCCACACGGTCGCAAATATTTCTAGCAACTGCCAACGAGTGCGTAATAATAACGAGCGTCACGTTAAGCTCGCGGTTAATTCTGCGCAATAAGTCAAGTATTTGAGCTGTTGTAGTGGAGTCGAGTGCGCTTGTAGCTTCGTCGCAAAGCATAATCGAAGGATTATTTGCCAAGGCTCGAGCGATTGCTACGCGCTGCTGTTGTCCGCCGGAAAGCTGGCTAGGGTAGCGGTTAGCAAAATCCTGCAATCCAACCAAGTCAAGCAAATAGTGTGCGCGCTCTTCACGTTCTTTTTTTGGAGTGTGATTTAGTTCAAGCGGAAAAGTTACGTTTCGCAATACTGTGCGCTGCTGGAAAAGACTAAAGTTTTGGAAAATCATTCCAATATTCGCGCGAACTTTAGCAAGCTCTTTATCTTTTACTTCGCTAATATCGTTGCCGTCAATTATAACTTTTCCGGAAGTTGGCCTCTCAAGCAGATTCATGCAGCGCACTAATGAAGATTTACCGGCACCAGAAGAGCCAAGTATTCCGAATACTTCGCCAGATTCAATGGTGAGATTAATATCGTGCAATGCTTCATGCGCTTCGCTACCTTTTCCGTAGCTTTTATGAAGATGTTCAATCTGAATCATGCTTATTCCCTAACAGCTTATTATTCTTAGGATACTTTAGGTAAGTTCAATACTTAACTAAAATATCTACACTACGTATATTACAAACTAAAAAATACTAAAAATACTGCCGCAAAGCACACGCCTTGTGGCAGTATGTGGCTACTTTTTATTCTTTAGAAAACTGGAAGCACAGCGCCCTTATAGTTCTTATTAATATAATCGCGAACTGCACTTGTTTTCAAAGCTTTAATCAAGGCTTTAATCTTAGCCAGCTTTTCTGAACCCTTCTTTACAACAATAATGTTTTCGTAAGTTTTAGCGGCAACGCCACCAACTTTTTCGGAAGTAAGAGGATCCTTAGTTGGGTTAAAACCAGCCTGAATAGCGTAGTTTCCGTTCATTGCAGCAAGATCAACATCCTTAATAGCTGTTGGAACTGCAGACGGGTCAAGCTCCTTGAACTTCAAATTCTTAGGATTGCTCGTAATGTCGTTAACTGTTGATTTTACATCCTTTGGATTCTTCAACTTAATCAAACCGGCATCCTGAAGAAGAAGAAGTGCGCGAGCTTCATTAGAAGGATCGTTTGGAACTGCAATAGTAGCGCCGTTAGCCAAATCCTTAATGGTTTTTGTCTTTCCCGGGTAAAGTCCAAATGGCTCAAAATGTATTCCTGCAATTGAAATCAGGTGCGAGCCCTTTTCCTTATTGTAGTTGTCCAAGTATGGAAGATGCTGGTAGTAGTTTGCGTCAACTTCACCTTCTTCGGTTGCAGCATTTGGCTGAACGTAGTCGGTGAATTCCTTAACAACAAGCTTGTAACCTTCTTTTTTCAAAACTGGTTTCACAACATTGTTAAGAATTTCCGCATGTGGGGTTGGCGTTGCTGCTATGGTAATTGTCTTATCATCGCCGTTTGCGCCTTTAGTGCTTCCGCATCCGCTTAAAGCAAAAGTTGCGAGCGCTGCGAGTGCTGTGAGTGATGCAATAACTTTAATCCTGCGCATATTTTCTTCTCCTTGGTTTGTTTACCTGTTTGTTTGTTGTGTTTGTTGTTTGTTTTTTTTTTATTTTGTTTTTACGTTTCTCCCCTTCGCGAGTAACGAGTTCTCAATATAGGCCAGAAAAATCAAGAATTCTACAATTTGCTTATTAGTAATATTTATGACGTGTTACTAATCCGCATGCTTACGGCATGGCTGGGGAAAAATAAGTTTTTCAACACGTCGCTTAATTGCGTAACGAATGCTATTAAACTAGTAAATATGAGTTTTTTGCGATTGGCATTAGCGCAGATAGATACCTGCGTTGGAAATATTGATAGCAATGTTGAAAAAGTGGTGAAATACGCAACTTGCGCCGCAAATAATGGTGCGAATATGGTTGTGTTTCCAGAAATGACATTAACCGGATATCCGATTGAAGATCTTGCTTTAAGAGGAACTTTCCGTGCGGCCGCGCAAAAAGCTGCAGAGTCTCTTGCTAAAAAACTTTCGGAAGAAGGCTTGGGTGAGCTTTACGTAGTAGTTGGCACTGTTGGTTTCGACGAGTCTGCAGGAAAGCCTCGTAACCGTCTACTTGTTCTTCACAAAGGCGAATCAGTGCTTCAGTACGATAAGCATTTTTTGCCAAATTACGGCGTTTTTGACGAGTTTCGTATTTTCTCTTCCGGAAATAAGTGCGAAATTTTGCAGATTAATAATATGCGTCTTGGCTTTGCTATTTGTGAAGACATTTGGCAAGATGGTGGACCTGTTGCGCGCTTAGCAGAACTTGGTATTGATGCTCTTATAACAATGAACGGCTCTCCTTACGAGGAAGGTAAAACTCATGTGCGCTTGAACTTGGCTAAAAAGCGTGCTGAGGAAGTTCATGCTCCAGTTGTGTACGTGAATCAGGTTGGTGGTCAAGACGATTTAGTTTTTGACGGCGGAAGTTTTGTTGTTGATGTTGACGGAACTTTGCTTGAGCGCTCGCCAATGTTTGCTGAAGACTTGTCTTTTATTGATTTTGACACTTCGCTTTCTTCTCAAAAAACTTCTAGTATTGCTCCAAAACTGGATTCGGACGAAGAAGTTTACAGCGCTTGCGTTCTGGGTCTTCGCGACTACATGCGTAAAAACGGTTTTAAAGGCGTGTGCTTAGGTCTTTCTGGCGGTATTGATTCAGCTTTAGTTGCAACTATGGCTGCGGACGCGTGTGGCGGCGAAAATGTTCACGGAATTTCCATGCCGAGCATGTATTCTTCTGACGGCTCTAAGGATGATGCGTGCGATTTAGCAAATCGCATTGGTGCCTGCTACGATGTGCAGCCGATTGAGCCTATTTTTAAGGCTTTTCAGTCTCAGCTTGATTTGCAAGGTGTTGCTGCAGAAAACTTGCAGGCTCGCGTTCGTGGAGTAATCGTAATGGCTTACTCAAATTCTCTAGGAGTGTTGGCGCTCGCAACTGGTAATAAATCAGAGCTTGCTTGCGGATATTCAACAATTTATGGAGATGCGGTAGGAGGGTATGCTCCTATTAAAGATTTGCTAAAAACGCGTGTTTGGGCGCTTTCTCGCTGGCGCAATCGTGCAGCTAAAGCTGGAGTAGGCGTTGGCATGTTAAAAATTGTTGGTTTTGAGGATGCTAAAAAGACTAAAGCTCCTAAAGACGGCATATTGATTCCAGTAAACTCTATTGTTAAACCGCCTAGCGCGGAGCTTCGTCCGGGGCAAAAAGATTCCGATTCTTTGCCTGAATATGAGCTTCTTGACCGTGTTTTACAAGCTCATATTGAGCATGCTCACGGAAGGGCTGATTTGCTTGCCGACGGTTTTGACTCTCATACTGTAGATACGGTTATGCGTTTGGTAGATCGAGCCGAATGGAAGCGCAGGCAGTATCCGTTGGGTCCAAAAGTAAGCGCTATTGCTTTTGGTAGGGATCGCAGAATGCCTGTTACAACCGCTTTTCGAGAATAAAATGTGACATATCTCACTAGATTTCTTGCAAAACTCCTCGCGCACTTTTCTACGTATGCCTTAATATTGTTATTAAGACAGCGTGAAGGTGCGCTGCATTACAAAAGGAGCTTAAAAATGACATCGGTTGATGCTTCCGTTCTCAACGAAGAGGATCTTCGCACCAAAGCTTGGGACGGTTTTGAAAGTGGCAACTGGCAGAAAGATATTGACGTTCGTGACTTCATTTTGAAGAACTATACGCCATATGAAGGCGACGAAAGCTTCTTGGCTAATGCCACAGAAAAAACGAAGCACATGTGGAAGTATCTTGACGACAATTACTTGGCTGTTGAGCGTGAGCGTCGCGTATACGATGTTGAAACTCATATTCCTGCAGGTATTGACGCCATGCCAGCAGGTTATATTGAAAGCCCAGAAGTAGATAACGTAATCGTAGGTCTTCAAACTGATGAGCCTTGCAAGCGCGCTATGATGCCAAACGGCGGTTGGCGTATGGTTGAGCAGGCTATTAAGGAAGCTGGTAAGGAAGTAGATCCTCAAATTAAGAAGATTTTTACCGTTTACCGCAAGACGCATAACGATGGCGTGTTTGGTGTTTACACCAAGAATATTAAGATTGCTCGCCACAACAAGATTCTAACCGGTTTGCCAGATGCTTACGGCCGTGGTCGTATTATTGGCGATTATCGTCGCGTGGCTTTGTACGGTGTGAACATGCTTATTGAGTTCAAGAAGCGTGATAAGGATTCGATTCCATACCGCAACGATTTTACCGAGACTGAGATTGAGCATTGGATTCGCTTCCGCGAAGAGCATGATGAGCAGATTAAGGCTTTGAAGCAGCTTATTAACTTGGGTAACGAGTACGGTTTGGATTTGACTCGTCCAGCACAGACTGCTAAGGAAGCTGTTCAGTGGACTTACATGGGCTACCTTGCTTCTGTTAAGAGCCAGGATGGCGCTGCAATGAGCTTCGGCCGCGTTTCTGCATTCTTTGATTGCTACTTTGAGCGCGATTTGAAGGCTGGTTTAATTAACGAAACCGATGCTCAGGAAATTATTGATGCTCTTGTTATGAAGCTTCGTATTGTGCGCTTCTTGCGTACTAAGGATTACGACGCAATCTTCTCGGGAGATCCTTACTGGGCAACTTGGTCCGATGCAGGCTTTAGCGAGGATGGTCGCACTTTCGTAACCAAGACTTCGTTCCGTCTGCTCAACACTTTGACTCTTGAGCATTTGGGACCGGGCCCTGAGCCAAATATCACCATTTTCTGGGATCCAAAGCTTCCAGAAGCTTACAAGCGTTTCTGCGCACGAATCTCTATTGACACTTCTGCAATTCAGTACGAGTCAGATAAAGACATTCGTGAGCACTGGGGTGACGATGCTGCTATTGCTTGCTGCGTTTCACCAATGCGCGTTGGTAAGCAAATGCAGTTCTTTGCTGCACGCGTGAACTCCGCTAAGGCTTTGCTTTACGCGATTAACGGTGGCCGCGACGAAATGACCGGCATGCAGGTTATTGACAAGGGCGTTATTGAACCAATTCGCCCAGAAGCCGACGGTACTCTCGACTATGAGAAAGTCAAGGCCAACTACGAGAAGGCTTTGGAATGGCTTTCCGAGACTTATATTGAGGCTTTGAACATAATCCACTACATGCACGATAAGTACGCTTACGAGTCCATTGAAATGGCTTTGCACGATAGGGAAGTCTACCGTACGCTTGGTTGCGGTATGTCCGGCTTGTCTATTGCAGCGGATTCTTTGGCTGCCTTGAAGTATGCAAAGGTTTACCCAATCTACAACAAGGATGCTAAGAATACTGAAGGTCACGAGTACGAGTACATCGAAGGCGCAGACGACGATTTGGTGGTCGGTTACAAGACGGTTGGTGAATTCCCAATCTACGGTAACGACGATGATCGCGCCGACGATTTGGCAAAGTGGGTTGTAAGCACAGTTATGGGCCAGGTGAAGCGTTTGCCTGTGTATAGAAACGCCGTGCCGACACAATCA
Organism: Gardnerella bretellae; assembly: GCF_048545135.1. NCBI lineage: Bacteria > Bacillati > Actinomycetota > Actinomycetes > Bifidobacteriales > Bifidobacteriaceae > Gardnerella > Gardnerella bretellae. The sequence continues at coordinate 119,511 of NZ_JBKQXU010000004.1, read as the reverse complement.
ATTTTGACAATTACTTCTAACGTTGAATACGGCAAAAATACCGGTTCTTTCCCGTCTGGACACAAGAAAGGCACGCCGTATGCACCAGGCGCAAACCCAGAAAATGGAATGGATTCTCACGGAATGCTTCCATCTATGTTTTCTGTTGGTAAGATTGATTATGACGATGCCCTCGATGGCATCTCACTGACCAACACCATTACTCCTGATGGTTTAGGTCGAGATGAAAGTGAGAGGATTGATAACTTGGTCGGCATTCTGGATGCTGGCAACGGTCACGGACTGTACCACGCGAACATTAACGTGTTGCGTAAGGAACAGCTCGAGGATGCAGTTGAACATCCAGAAAAGTACCCGCATTTGACGGTGCGAGTTTCTGGCTACGCAGTGAACTTCGTGAAGCTCACTAAGGAACAGCAGCTCGACGTTATTTCTCGTACGTTCCATCAAGGATCAGTCTCTGACTGACTCATCTAATCTATGAGCGCCGGGAGCGAGCTTAGCTTCGCTCCCGGTTTACTTATTTGCACAACGGTTAGACGCAAGTTTACTGTTGCAACAGTTACACATTGCAATAGTTACACACAGCTAAATAAGTTTGGAGGGCAGAAAAGTGGTTGAAAATACAGCGTTTCGTACTACTACTCAGCATATGCTCAAAGAGTCAAAAGAGTATGCTCGTCAAACTTTAATGGGTGGACTTTCCGGCTTTGAATCTCCAATTGGGCTAGATCGTAAAGATCGCCTTGTTGCTCTTAAAACAGGCGATATTGGGTTTGTGCATTCGTGGGATATTAACACTTCTGTTGATGGCCCGGGAACTCGTATGACAGTGTTTATGAGTGGTTGCCCGCTTCGCTGCCAGTATTGCCAGAATCCTGATACTTGGAAAATGCGCGACGGAAAGCCAGTCTACTTAGATGCGATGATTAAAAAAGTTGACCGTTATCAAAGTCTTTTTAAGGCAACAGGCGGCGGAATCACTTTTTCTGGCGGCGAGTCCATGATGCAACCAGCTTTTGTATCTAGAGTTTTTCGTGCAGCAAAAGAAATGGGCGTGCATACTTGCTTGGACACTTCCGGCTTTTTGAATCGCAATTATACGGATGAAATGATTGAAGACATTGATCTTTGCCTTCTTGACGTTAAATCCGGAACTGAAGAAACGTATAAAAAAGTAACTGGCGGCTTACTTCAGCCAACTATTGACTTTGGTCAGCGCTTGGCGAAGGCTGGTAAGAAGATTTGGGTGCGTTTTGTGCTCGTTCCAGGTTTGACCGACAGCGAAGAAAACGTTGAAAAAGTTGCCGAAATTTGCGATTCGTTTGGGGATGCTGTTGAGCATATTGACGTGCTTGGCTTCCATCAACTAGGCCGCCCAAAGTGGCATGAGCTTAGGATTCCGTACCCTCTTGAGAATCAAAAAGGGCCTTCTAGAGCACTTAAAGAGCGCGTTGTAAACCAGTTCAAAGACCACGGTTTTGTTGTGTACTAGACTGAACCTCGATGCGTTTTAGGCAATTTTTGCGTATTGTATTGTTTTTTTTTAAAGGATTTTGTATAATATATGCAAATAACCTTTTTTAGAGAAAGGATACGCAATGAAGCGCAGAATAGGTTGTTGGATTGCATTAGCTTTTACATTAGCGTTAGCTATTTTTGTGCGGTGTAACGATCAGTTTGGCTTTGGCACAGCAATTATTATTTTAATTGTTTTGCCTATAATCTTGCTGCCGACCAATATCGTTGCAGCTTTCGATGAGAAACTTCTTATTGAAGTGCCAATAATATCTATTGCTATAACCATTGCTACAGAACTTGCCACTTTCCCAATAAGAGATTTAGGTTTACATACCCTCTACGTTATCCCAACGATTTTGGTTTCGGTGGTTGCGTTTACTCTTACTAGATTCCTTAAAACTAAACTTGTTAAGCGCATAACTGACGAAATAGCAAACAATAAAACAGATTGATTATTTGATTGATTATTTATTTGATTTTTTATTTTTGAATAGTCGTAGTTGTGTGCGAAAGTTGAAGCCGTGTTAAAAGATGCATAATCTATAACACGGCTTAAATATTTTTTACGGATATTTTGCAAAAAGTACAGAATATTTTGCAAAAAGTGTAAGAATTTGTGTAAAGCGTACAATCGGGAGGCGTACTTGAACGAGGAACCAAAGCTCTTAAAAGAGCCTAGAGACGGTGTTCCAGAAGTCATTGATACGCTTGAAGCATATAAAGAATATTGCAGTTTATTGGCAGCGGGCTCTGGCCCTTTGGCTGCGGACGCTGAGCGAGCTTCCGGTTTTCGCTACAATCATGAAGATTGGTTGATTCAATTTAAACGCAAGGGTGCAGGAATTGGTTTGCTTGATCCTGTGGCTCTTAAAAATCTCGGTGTTGATTGGCATGAGTTTAACGAGGCAATAGGGGATTCGCCTTGGATTATTCACGACTCTATGCAAGATTTGCCAGGATTTTTCGACATTGGTTTGCGTCCGCGTGACTTATTTGATACGGAAATCGCGGCTAAATTACTTGGCAGAAAGCGTTTTGGTTTAAGTTCTGTAACCGAATATTATTTGGGTTTGACTCTTGCAAAAGAACATTCTGCAGCGGACTGGTCTTACCGCCCTCTTCCTAGAGATTGGCGAAATTACGCGGCTTTAGACGTTGAGTTGTTAATCGAACTAGAAGAAGTGATGCGCGGCGAACTTAAAAAGCAAGGAAAATTGGATTGGGCTAAAGAAGAATTTAAGCACTTGCTTATAAAGGGTGCGCAAAAGAAAGCGCCTCATCCTCGTCCGTGGCTTAAAATTTCGCATATAAATGTTCTTATGCACGATCGTGTTGGCTTAATAATTGCAAAAGACTTGTGGCAAGAGCGTGATGCTTTAGCTCAAAAATACGATATTGCGCCTAATCTTTTGCTTTCTGACTCGGCAATTATTGAAGCCGGAAAGCGTAAGCCGCGTAATGCTCGCGATTTTCGTTCTATTCGTTCACTAAACGAGCGTGTGCGCATTCACACAGGCAGCGAACAAGACAAAATGTTTGAACGTTACGCGCCAATTCAGCGCAAAATTAAGCCATCTCTTTGGAAGAATATTATTGAAAAAGCGCTTAATCGTGCAAAATCTGGCGAAACGGCCATGGATGATTTTTCGGAAATTGCGCATAATGATTCTGACGATTTTAAAGATTCTAAAAGTTTGCAGCAGTCTCAAGACGCGCAATCTGCTCCTCGCTCAATGCGCTATTGGAAAGAGCATCATCCCGCTAGATATGAGCGTTTGCAACGAATTAGAGCAGTTCTTACAAGTATTTCGCAAGACACGCATACTCCAGTAGAAGTCATTATTAAACCGCAAATTATTCGTAACTTATGTTGGTGCGAAAATATTACGGATGTTGACGTTTATTCCTTCTTTTTGGAACAAGGCGCTAGGCCATGGCAAGTTGCACTTATTGCTGAGTCCGTAACTCGCGCTATCATGTAACGGTTGTGCCATACGGCAGAAGGTAGAAAACGTAATTTCAGGAGCGCAAGCGTGAAAATCAGCGTCAGGAATCTTGAGCCAACTAAGGTTAAGCTCACTATCACCGCAGATCTCGAAGACTTCAAGCCATTCTTGGATGAGGCTCGTAAGGAGATTGCAAAGCAAATTAACGTGCCAGGTTTCCGTAAGGGTCATGTACCGGGCAAGATTGTAGATCAGCGTGTCGGTTTTGCAGCCGTTGCTGGTGAAGCCGTTAATTCCGCTGTACCAGAGCTTTATTCCAATGCTTTGGAAGAAAAGAAGATTCACCCAATGGATCAGCCAGAGTTTGACGTTCAGGAAGTTCCAACGTCTACTGAAGCTGATGCAACTCTTAAGTTTGTTGCGACCGTTGAGCGTCGTCCAGAGTTCAAGCTGAACAAGTTCAAGGGCGTTGAGATTGAAGTTGAGAAGCCAAAGGTTTCCGACAAGGATGTTAAGGCTCGTTTGGAAGCTCTTCGTCAGCGTTTCGCAACTTTGGTTGGCGTTGATCGTCCAGCTACTAAGGGTGATTACACCAATATTGATTTGGAAGCTCGCATTAACGATGAAGTTGTTGACGCTCAGGAAGGCGTTAGCTACGAAATCGGTTCCGGCGTTTTGCTTGACGGCTTGGATGAGGCTTTGGATAGCCTTTCTGCCGGTGAAGAAACCACTTTTGAAGGCAAGCTTGAGTCCGGTAAGCATAAGGGCGAAAAGGCTCAGATTAAGGTTAAGGTTAATTCCGTAAAGACTCAGGAATTGCCAAAGCTTGATGATGACTTCGCTCAGGAAGCTTCCGAGTTTGACACTTTGAAGGAATTGAAGGCAGAAATTCGCAAGTCTTGCGAACAGGCTGCTGAAGGTCGTCAGGCCACCAACGCTCGTGACGCATTCCTTGTTAAGCTTCAGGAAGAAGTTGAAATTCCTGTGCCAAAGGGTGTTTTGGACAAGGCTGTTGCTGAGCATTTGAAGGGCATGACCCCAGATCCTGAAAAGGCTACTAAGAAGCAGAAGGATGAAGCTCAGAAGGCTGCAGAAAAGGAAATTCGCGACCAGATGGTTCTCGATGCTTTGGCTGAGCAGATGGATGTATCCGTTTCTCAGGCAGATGTCACTAACTTCTTGATTTCTGTTGCTCAGCAGTACGGCATGGATCCAAACCAGTTCATCAATGCAATTGTGAACAACGGTCAGCTTGGTTCCGCTATTCAGGAAGTTGCTCGCTCTAAGGGCTTGCTTGCTGGTATGCGCGCTGTAAAGTTTGTTTCTGAAGGCGAGGCTCTTGATTTGAGCGCATTCTTGTCTGAGGAAGATGAAGAAAGCGAAAGCGTAGAAGCAGCAACTAAGGCTGCTGCTGTTGCTGACGAGCTTTCTAAGTAGAAGTAGAGTAGAATTAACTAAATTCTAAGTTACTTTGTAAATGCTTTAACTAAGACCTGGCGGAATTATTTTTCTGCCGGGTCTTAACTTTATTAAGAATTGCGAGAAGTTATGGATAGTAGCTCTGAAACAAAGTCTGAATCTTGCTCAAGATTTGGCAGTTTACTTAATCTCGCAATTCGAGTAGCGCGATTTGCAGCAGCTTCTGTTGTTCTAGGCATTCTTGCCGGCTTAGGTGCAACAGTTCTTACGCTTATTCTTTACGCAGTACAATACCTTGCTTTTGGCTCAATTGAATCTGCTGAAAACACTGTATTTTCAGTGCTTCCTTGGTATCGCTACGTGCTATCTACAACCATTTCAATGACTATTGCCGGCATAGCTTGGTATTTTTTGCGCAAAAGAGAGAATCCTCCTCGAATCGTCACTATTCCGCAAGCTGTTTTCGGAAGCATTATGCCAATTTTTTCTACTATTGCACATGTTTTGCTGCAAATCGGAATTGTTGGTTCTGGAATTTCAATAGGCAGGGAAGTAGCTCCGCGAGAATTGGCTGCAATGATTGCTCAGCGTTACAGCCGCATTTTTCATGTGTCTTACAAAACTCAGCGCGTACTTATTGCTTCTGCTGCTGGAGCTGGATTGGCGGCAGTGTATCACGCGCCTTTAGCTGGCACTGTGCTTGCATTAGGTTTGCTTAGTAAAACTCAAGGTCTTGGTTTTTACGCGTGGTTAAATCGCGAAAATGGTCCTGTAGCGGTTAATGTAGTTAAAAATATTGCGCAATCGGAGCGCATGTATTGCTTGCCTTTTGCTCTTGTTATGAATTATGTTGCAACGCTTGTTGCAGAATTTTTACTGCATCATTCCAAATACTACAATATTTCGCAATTTTCCTGCACGATTTCTTGGCAAATTTTTGTTTTAGCTGTTGCTGTTGGCATAGTGTGTGGCTTATTTGGTTGTGTTTTTCGCTTTGGTATTATTTGGTGTCGCACTCATGCTTTGCGCGGCGTAAAAATGCTGTGTTTTATGCCAATAGCCGGCTTGCTTATTGGTGTTATAGCTTGCCTTTTTCCGCATATTATGGGCAATGGTAGGTCGCTTGCTCAGCTTGCTTTTTCTGTATCAAGCTTTCCGCATGTGGCAGCTAGTTCGAATATTATGATTCTTTTGCTGCTTCTTGCAATGATTAAAATGCTTGCTACTTTGCTTGTTTTGCGCTACGGTGCTTCCGGCGGCGTGCTGCAGCCTAGTATTTCATCGGGTGCTTGCATTGGGCTTGTTGTGTGCGCTGTAAGTATGAAACTTCCTATTGGAAGCGTTCTTATAAACCAGCCTAATGTATTGATATTGTCTGCTATTTTTGGCGCAGCAAGTCTATTGGCTGCAAGCCGAAAATCATTATGGTTTGCGCTTTTACTTGTGGCGCAACTAGTGAATGTTCCGCTTATTATGATCGTTCCGATGATTGTTTCCTGCGCTGCTGCACGAAGTGTAACGCTGCTGCCAAGAATTTTTAGACGCAAATAAAATATGCGCCTTTGCTAATTCAATTAGTAGCAAAAGCGCATATTGTAATATTGTTTAGTTATCGATGAAGTCATCTTTATAAATAACACTGCCGTCGTCATTTAAAATAGTGTAATACAAGTGTATTGGAGAGCTGACCTTATTTTTAGCTTCTTCAAGTACTGGGAACAGATTTGAAAGGAAGAGTCTGTCGGAAAAAGTAGCAGTGGCCTTTGGAATTGCATCGTCAGGTACGCGATCTGTGAATTTAACAGTTATATTGAGGTTATCTCCCTTAGCGTCAAACGTTGCGGATACGTCATCATCGCCTCTTTCTTCAAAGTCTGATGGATGGCAATTTGCGTATTCTTCAATATTGACGCTTTTTTCTGCAGAACAATTGTAATGTTTGCCAAAAGTGCCCGTAATTAAGCTGCCGAAAACTATTACTGCTAGTACAACAGCAACAATGACAGCAATTCTTTTCTTATGCTCATCTGCTAGTGTCGTATTTACGAAGCTTATTGCTCGCTGCTGGAAATCTTTATACGTTTTTAATAATTTATCGTTATTTATATAACTATTTGCATACCCGTTTTGGTACCCGTTTTGGTACCCGTTTTGGTAGTCGTTTTGATACCAATCATTTTGATAGCCGTTATTTTGGTATTCGTTATTTTGATAGTCGTTGTTTTGGTAAGTGTTTTCTTGATTCCAATTATTTTGGTAATCGTTGTTCACGTATGAATTGTTCTGATACCCATTTTGGTAGCCGTCATTTTGGTAGCCGTCGTTTTGATAAGTGTTGTTCTGATATTCGTTGTTTTGATAGCTGCCCGTTTGATTAGCATTATTTGGGTAAGTGTCTGTTGGATTCCAATTATTTTGGTAATCGTTGCTCTGATTGTTATTATTTGCTTCTGCATTCGGAGGGTAATTGTTGCTTGGCAAGTTGTTAGAATCCATGACTTCTCCTCTTTGAGCGAATTTGCATTAATAAAAAATATACTAAACATTTTATATCAATCTGTATAATAGTTGAATAATTATCTGAATTGATTCGTAAAAATTCAGTCTAGAATATTTCGCTGATTCGCTGCATACTATGTTTTCTATACGGTCACGCGCACACGATAATCTAGGAATACTTAAGTTTATGGTAAGGAGATAAGGTGACTGAGCTTTTTACAGCTTCTCCTGTTATGGAACAGGCGGAAGCGTCTTCGCAAACCGATTCTATTTTTAATCGGTTGCTAAAAGATCGCATTATTTGGTTGGGATCTGAAGTAAAAGACGAGAATGCTAATATTATCTGCGCTCAGATGCTGATGCTTGCGGCGCAAGATCCTAAGAAGGATATTTGGTTGTATATTAATTCGCCTGGTGGTTCTATTACTGCGGGTATGGCAATTTACGACACTATGCAGCTAATCGAACCAGATGTTGCAACTATTGCAGTCGGCATGGCAGCTTCAATGGGTCAGTTCCTGCTTAGTTCTGGAACGCCTGGTAAGCGTTATATTACGTCTCATGCGCGCGTGCTTAT
>NZ_JBKQXU010000004.1:691-111449 GCF_048545135.1 Gardnerella bretellae | reverse complement strand
ATGCGCGCGTGCTTATTCATCAGCCTGCAATGGGTCAAGATTTTGGTAAGGCTACTGAAATTGAGATTCAGGCTAAGGAAATGCTTCGATTGCGAGAATGGTTAGAAAATACTCTTGCTAAGCATACCGGTCAAGATGTTGAGCGTATTCGCAAAGATATTGAGGTGGATACAATCTTAACTGCTCCAGAAGCTAAATCTTACGGTCTTGTAGATAAAGTGCTTGAGCATCGCGAGTAGTTTTTTGTAGAAGATAAGCAAACCCCGGTCGACACGCCGGGGTTTGTGTTTTGTTGGTGATGGTTGTATATTAGTCAAGTTGCCGAAAACGAGAGCGTTGTTCTTGTGGACGGAAAACATGCGCCAGTAGCCCAACGGATTAGAGCATCTGACTACGGATCAGAAGGTTGCAGGTTCGAATCCTGTCTGGCGCACGAACAAAACGCGAAGCATTTGCCTCGCGTTTTTTTTTTATCTCAGCTACTTGGTTTATCCCTTTCCGCTATACTAAAAAGTGCTGCAAAATTAATGTGTTTTGCATAACTTTGGGAGGAAATATTTACAAAATGATACGACGCAGCTGGATAATAGTACGCAATATAGCAAATAATGAGCGAATTTCTGGCTTAATTATGCTTGGTTTTGCTCTTACTGGCTTATTGCTTGCAAACATTCCTTTAACCGCGCCAGTATTTGAAGCTGTTTCGCATACTCATATTGGTATTCCGTTTACTAATATTCACATGTCGATTAGCCATTGGGTTCAAGACGGCGTGCTTACTATTTTCTTCCTTTCTGTTGGCTTAGATTTAAAGCACGAGCTTATTGCTGGTTCTCTTTCTGATCCTCGTGCTGCTGCAATGCCAATGATTTGCGCAGTTGGTGGCATGGTTGCTCCGCCTTTGCTTTTTGTGGCAACAGTAACCGTATTTTCGGAGCTTCACGCCGGTCAGGAGATTATGCGTCTTACATCCGGCGCTTTACCTTCGTTAGACATGGTTCGTGCTGGTTGGGCGATCCCAACTGCAACTGATATTGCTTTTTCGCTTGCAGTATTAGCTTTATTTGCTAAAACTTTGCCTCATGCTTTGCGCGCGTTTTTGATGACTCTTGCAACTGTTGACGATTTGCTTGGAATTGCGCTTATTGCAGTGTTCTTCTCTTCACTAAACGCGTGGTACTGGTTTGTTGGCGTTGTTGTGTGTGGTCTTATTTGGACTACTTTAGTGCGTCTTAAACATGTTCCGTGGCCTCTTGTAGCGCTAGTTGGTGTTGTGGCATGGGTAATGATGTATGAAGCTGGAGTGCACCCAACTTTAGCTGGCGTAATGGTAGGATTGCTCACTCCTGCGCATCTAGTTCACGGAGAAAAAACTTTGCGAGCTGAGCGTTATCGCGAAAAAATTCAGCCTGTATCTGCTTTAGTAGCGTTACCTATTTTTGCGCTTTTTGCAACCGGCGTGCATTTTGAAACGCTAACTTGGGAGCTGTTCTTGTCTCCAATTCTTATTGCTATTACTATTGCTCTGGTTGTTGGAAAACCTTTGGGAATTATGGTAACTGCTTGGATTTCAAAGCGCTTACTTGGCTTAAAAGTTCCGGACTCTTTGCGTGTAGTTGATTTGCTTCCGACTGCTTGTGCGTGCGGTATTGGTTTCACAGTTTCGCTACTTATTGCTTCTCTTGCATATTCGGACGCAGATTTGTCTGCAGAGGCACGTTTTGGTGTTCTTGTTGCTTCTATTGTTGCGGCTGGTGTTTCGGGATTCTTGCTTTCTATGCAATCAAAGCATATGGAAGAAGAATTGGACGATATTGAAGATTAACTTTTAGTATTAACTTTTGTATTAGCTTTTGTGATTATTTTTAGGATTATTTTTGGGAGTAGTTATGAATAATAGTCAGGAAGATTATTCTTCAGAAGTTCCACCTTGGTCTAATACGTATCATCGCGGTTCGGTTCTTATGCGCGGATCTATGATTCCTAAAGAAAGCACAACCGAAACGCTTCTTCGCAAAGATAGAACTCAACAGATTGCAGCAGGCGTTGGCGCAGACCGAGATAACAAGTGGGATTGGCGAAGTGCAGACCCTTGGCGCGCGCTTCGAATTCAGGCCGAATTTGTTGACGGTTTTGACGCTCTTGCTGGATTAGGGCCTGCTGTTAGCGTTTTTGGCTCTGCGCGCATAAAAGAGGGCGAGCCGGAATATGTGGACGCGCTAACTATGGGCAAGGAGCTTGTAAAACGCGGTTTTGCTGTTATTACAGGCGGCGGCCCTGGCATTATGGAGGCTGCTAATCGCGGTGCTGCAGAAGCTGGTGGCACTTCGGTTGGTTTGGGTATTGAGCTTCCGCACGAGCAGGGTTTGAATAAGTGGATTAATCTCGGAATGCAGTTTAGATACTTCTTCGTTAGAAAAACAATGTTTATGAAGTATTCTTCCGGAATTATTGTGTGTCCTGGCGGATTTGGCACAATGGACGAAATGTTTGAAGCTCTAACTCTTGTGCAAACGCATAAGGTTGCGCGCGTGCCGGTTGTGCTGTTTGGAACTGAGTATTGGAAGGGCTTGATTAACTGGCTGCAGTCAACTGTTACTTCTCGTGGATTAATTTCGTCTCTTGACCCGCATTTGTTTGCTGTTACGGACGATCCGCTAGAAGCAGTGCGCATAGCGTCTGGAATTGAATAATCTAAGAGTTTTTGCGCTCATTCACTAGTGTTGTAAGTTGCCAAATTTCTTCGCCGACGTCAATTCCGCGCGGACACTGCCTTGAGCACGCACGAACCGACTGGCATGCACTAATTCCGTCGCTGCCGTCAATCAAATCTAATCGACGCTCTGTTGCATTGTCTCTAGAGTCGTAAATAAAACGAGCCGCGTTAATCAAAGCAGCAGGCCCAATAAAAGCCTCACCGCCGGCGTAGATTGGGCATATTCCTTCGCACGCACCGCACATAATGCAGTTACTTAAAAGCTCAAACTTTTGTAACTGTTCAGGATGCTGCAAAAACTCAATAAGCTTAAGTTTTCCTTCGGCATTTCGCACAGAAACGTCTGCTGCTTGTAAATAAGGCTCTAAACGTTTTATTTGCGAAACCATAGGTGAAAGGTCGCAAATAAGATCGCGATGAACTGCAAATCCAGCAAGAGGTGCAAGTTCGATAATACCGAAACTTCCATTTTTTTGAGCTACAGTCTGCGTAGATTCTTTTTGTAGAATTGGCGATTTTGCTGAGCTTTCGCCGCTACTTGAAGTTCCGGTTTTTCTAAATCCGCGAGATTGCACGTTATTTGTGATTTCTGGACGAGCGTTCGCGCCTATTGTTGCGCTGCAAAGTAAAGTTGGCATGCCGTTTACGTTTGCAGCATCCGATCCGCAAACTCCGTGGCCACAAGAGTAGCGAAAAGCCAAAGTAGGGTCGATTGTGCGCTTAATAGTTAGCAAGCAGCTAAGAATAGTATCCGTTGAGCGAACGCGCAAAACGTAATCTTGAACCCAATGCTTGCCTTGAATGCGTTTTATAGAAGGAACGGAAGATTCAGCAGCGCTATCTTCCTTTTGTGCAGAATCTACTTTTGCAAAAGGATTGCTACGCTTTTTTCGAGCAAATGGACTTTCGTTACGTTTTCGCACGAGTTTAGTAGCGTCTTGCGGATTTTGCGTTTCTTCGCACGGCGCAAAGCGGGAAATACGCAAAGTAACAAGCGCAGTGTTATCACCAAGCTCATTACTCATTGCAACCTCCAGTACGTACTGTTCTAGTTTGCCACAATACTTGCACAGAAATATTTTTAGTACTTGGCGCATCCTCACGTTAGGCTTTAGATTATGACTGACGCTTTATTTTTGCTAGATACTGACCACGATAATGCTCCTGTGCTTGCAGATGGGATTGAGGAAGGATGGACTCTTACGCTTCCTTCCAGCGTAAAACGCCACGCAATATCCGCTATGCGCTTGTTAGAGGGTGACTCTTTGCAACTTTCTGACGGCAAAGGCTTGCGAATTCACGCAACTGTTACGGATGCTGAAAATGGTTTAGTTCGCGTCGATGCGTTCACTCGAGAAGCGCGTCGCACTACGCGTCTTGCGCTTGTGCAGGCTTTAGCAAAAACTGGCCACGATGAGCAAGCAATTGACATGGCTACGCAAATTGGCGTAGATGAAGTGATTCCTTGGTGCGCTGACCGCTCAATAGCAAAGTGGAAGCCTGGTCGCACGGATAAGCGTTGGAATCAGGTGTTGCAGGCTGCTACAGAGCAGTCTCGAAGAGCTTTTATGCCGGAGCTTCAAGAATGCGTGTCCAGTAAGCAGATTGTTGCAATATGTAGACGTGCGTGCGTTTACGGAAACCTAGTAGTGGTATTGCATCAGGATGCAACCGACTGCTGGAGCCAAATCGAGCAAGCTGTAAACACTCTTACAGAGCGCTGCCTGGATGATGGCAAGGAGCGCACTGTTTACGTGCTTGTTGGTCCAGAAGGCGGAATTAGTGACGACGAGGTTTCGATGTTTGTTGACGCTGGTGCTAAAAGCTGCGTTTTGGGTAGCAATATTTTGCGTGCTTCCACTGCAGGCCCTGTGGCACTTTCGCTTCTTTCGCGCGCTTTAGGCCGCTACGAATAGTGAAAAAATCATAAATAAAATGCGCAAGTTTGTGTAAAATAGTATGTGGTATGCCGATTGCTTTTGGCTTTTGGCATGAATTTTATTTCGTAATAAAAAATAGGGGAGAAACCATGAGCGATGCAACTATGAACGGTGCTGCGAGCCATACTGATCCAGACTGCATTTTTTGCAAGATTATTGCAGGCGAAATTCCAAGCACGCGCGTTTATGAAGATGATTCGGTAGTCGCTTTTAAGGATATTAATCCGCAGGCAAAAGTGCATGTGCTGATTGTGCCGCGCAATCACTATAAGAATGTTGCTGAGCTTGCTAGTAAAGCTTCTGAAACTTTAGCTCATATTGCTGAAGTTGCGCAAAATATTGCTAACGACGCGTTTAATGGAGACTACAGGCTTGTTTTTAACACTGGTCTTGCAGCTGGTCAAACAGTATTCCATGTTCATGCACATGTGCTTACTGGCGAAAAGCTTGTGGAAGGCAGCTTGTAAAGCTTACAAAATAGCGCAATCTTATAAAGTCGCGTGCTTTTACAAAGTAGCTTGCTTCTACAAAATTGCGCGATCGTGCAAAATCTAAACTAGCAACACTTGAAAAAATAAACTTCGAGAGGAATAACAAATAATCATGAGCATTGAAGTCATGAACGAAACCGTGTGGCGAATCGACGCTAAAATCTTCTCCGATCTTGGCATGTGGGTGTTGCAGCAGATGAAAGTCAGCACGCAGTCAGATTTATCAATTACTTTCGTTGATCCTGAGCCAATTGCCTGCCTTCACGAGCGCTGGATGAACCTTGAAGGTCCAACAGATGTTATGAGTTTTCCAATGGACGAGCTTACTCCTGGAAGCGATGAAAAAGTTTCCGAGGGCATGCTTGGAGACTTGGTGATTTGCCCTTGGGTGGCTCAGCAGCAGGCGCTCGCGGCGGGGCATAGCACAATGGAAGAGATGATGCTTTTAACCATTCACGGCATACTGCATTTGCTTGGTTACGATCACACAAATCCGGAAGAAGAAAAGCAAATGTTTGGTTTGCAGCGTCAGCTTTTGCTTACTTTCTTCGCTGCACGTTCTGGGGAATTGTATGACGCTACTCTTCCGGAAGGAGCTGTGAACGAGCTTGAACGTTACGATGCTGAGCATGATTCAAAAGGCAGCAAAAATAACAAAAGCAAGTAAGCATAAATAAGCAGAAGTAAGCATAAACAAGCATAAACAAGCAGTTGTAAGATGTAAGAGCATAATTATGGAAGATATTAAAGCATTTTTTACAAATATATCGTTACCGGAACTTCCGTTGCACGTGTGGCTAGGATTAGCCGTTTTGCTTTTGCTTGCAATTCTTCTTGTGTGGCTGTCTCTTGCAATGGCAGCTGCAGAAGGGGCAGTGCCTAGGGTTACGCGAGCTAGCTTAAACAATCTTATGATTGAAGCGCAAACTCACGATGATGACACAAGCGCAATAGTGCGTATGCGTAGAATCGCAAGAATTCATCGTGTAAAAAAGCTTATTTCAGACCGTTATGCAACTTCTAGCGCATGCGCTTTTGTGCGCGTTCTGTGCAATGTGTTTGACGGCGTTATTATTGCTGCGGTTTCGGCGTTTTTCGGCGCTCCAATGTGGCTTACTTTGGTTGTTGGCGTTGTGGTTTCGGTGATTGTTGCTGTTATTTCTATGCTTGTTCGCCCGCGTTCTGTGGGAGCTGCTCAGCCTGTGGCAAAGTTGATGAGACTTTCTCGCATTGTTTCTATTGCTATGGCGATTAATCCTCTGGTGCATATTGCTAGCGATGTGGACGTAACTTCTAGAAAAAAGAATGTTGATCTTTCAGACGATGAGGCTTTGGAAGATATTCAGCTGGATCAAGCGAAGGCGAGTATTGATCGCCTTGTTGAAGCGAATGATTTTGACCCTGAAGTTTCGGAAATGATGCGCAATGTGCTTACGCTTTCAGACACTTTGACTCGCGAAATCATGGTTCCTCGAACCGATATGATTTGCGTAAAAAGCGACGAAACGCTGGAAAATTTCCTGAAATTATGCTCAAGATCCGGATTTTCTAGAGTTCCTGTTATTGGAGATTCGGTTGACGATTTAGTTGGCGTTGCTTATTTGAAGGATGCAGTAAGAGCTACCGTGTTTAATCCTGCAGCTTCTTCGAGGGCTGTTGACACTATTAGCCGAGATCCTATGCTTGTGCCGGAGTCCAAGCCGGTTGACGATTTATTCCACGAAATGCAGCGAATCCGTCAACATGTTGCTGTAGTTGTTGACGAATATGGCGGTATTGCAGGCTTGGTTACTATTGAGGACGCTATTGAGCAGATTGTGGGCGAGCTGGAAGATGAGCATGATCGCACGCAGCATGCGGATCCGGAAGAAGTAAGCGATGGCGTGTGGAAGATGCCTGCTAGAACGCCGATTGCGGATTTGGAGGATATTTTTGAAGTTCATATTGACGAAGATGATGTGGACACTGTGTTTGGTTTGCTTACGAAGCTGCTTGGTAACGTGCCGATTGTGGGATCTAGTGCGGTTACAAGAGGCTTAAAATTAACTGCTGTGGATTCTGCTGGTAGACGAAAGAAAGTCTCAACTATTTTGGTTGAGCGCGATGTTAAGGGCTTAGAAGAGCCTAAAGACGAGCAGTCTGAAAATAGCAGCGCGGTAAAACTTTCGGAAAAAATATCTGAAAAGATTTCGGAAAAACTTTCGGAAAAAATTTCCACACAAACGCTGGAAAGTAAGCAAACTAACGCGCTTAAGCAAGCAAGTAATATGAAGCAAACGAATTTACTGAAGTAAACGAATATGCTGAAATAAAGAACTGGATGGTAAGAATAACGTGAATAATATTAACAACTTTGACAATACTGATGACTTCGACGATACCGATGATTTCGACGACACTGATGACTTCGACGACACTGATGACTTCGACGACGAGATGTTTGCAAATCTCGACTCCTCAACCAGAGCCACGATTCCGACTCCGGATTTTAACGGTTACCGTTCCGGTTTCGTAGCTGTAGTTGGCAGGCCGAACGTTGGTAAGTCTACGCTTATGAACGCTCTTATTGGTACGCAAATTGCTATTGCGTCATCTCGACCGGAAACTACTCGTAAGGCAATCCGCGGCATTGTGACTACTGATAATGCGCAAATGGTGCTTGTTGATACGCCAGGTATTCACCGTCCTCGTACGCTTCTTGGCCAGCGTTTGAACGATATTGTTGACGAGTCGCTTTCAGATGTTGACGCGATTGCATTCTTGCTTCCAGCAGACCAGGAGATTGGGCCTGGAGATAGGCGAATCTTAAGTCGCCTTCGCTCCGATTTTGCTAAAAAAGACGAGAAGGGCAATTGGACTTGGAAGGTTCCGCTTATTGGTATTGTTACGAAAATCGATACGCTTAGCCGTAGTGAATTAGTTGAGCATTTGCTTCAGATACAGCAGTTTGCTGATTTTACGGATATTGTGCCGGTTAGTGCGTTGGAACGCGACAATGTTGACGAAGTTAAGAATGTTTTGATTCAAAACTTGCCGGAAGGTCCGCAAATGTATCCGGCGGATCAGCTTAGCGAGGAAAGCCCCGAAAGCATGATTTCGGAGCTTATTCGCGGTGCGTTTTTGGAAGAATTGGACGACGAGTTGCCTCATTCTTTAGCTGTTGTAGTTGACGATATTGTGTATCCTGGCGGTGGCGAGGATACTCAATACGAAGACAACAAAGCGCATGTGCTTGTGTCTGTTTATGTTGAGCGAGATTCGCAAAAGCCGATTATTATTGGTCATCGTGCGGAGCATTTAGTGCGCGTAAAGAAGCGTTTGCGCACGGCTGTAAATCGCATTACTGGCACGAAAGCCGTGCTTGAATTGCATGTAAAAGTTGCAAAAGGATGGCAGAGCGACCCTAAAAAGCTTGAGCGTTTGGGGTTCTAGCAAGCAGATTTTGATTAGTGCGTTTTGAATCGCGCGTTTTTCTTAGCGCATTTGCTTGGTGTGTTTTAATTAGCTTGTTCAGTACAGCACTTATAAAAAACCGCAGCCGATATAATTTCGACTGCGGTTTTTGTTTTATTTAGTTTCAACTACATGCGACGGTGACGTGCGAAAGTCACACCTCCGCCGATTGCAACAATTCCAGCAATCACAACTGCCACAACCGCGCCAATTGTAAGCGTGTTGTTGGAGCTGTTTTGTGCCTTTGCAGCATTGCTGTTTGCTTGAGCATTCTTAGACTCGTTGCTTGGAGTGCTGTTTGGCGTGCTGTTTTGATCACTGCTATTGCTATTAGAATCCTGAGTTTCTTGCTTTGCGGAGTCTTCCTTTGCAGATTCCTTCGATTCAGCATTCTTAGAATCTTTAGCGTTCTTGCTTTGTGCTACGCCAGAGTTAGAAGTTGCTGCCGCATTTGCAGAAGCAGTGTGGTTAGCGTGCTTCGTGTTCTTTGCATTCGCACGTTCTTCCTTAGTAGACTTTCCAGCTTCACTCTTGGAAACAGCCTTTGTAGCGTGATTTTCTGCGGTAGTTGAAGCAGACTCGTTAGATTGTTGTTCAACATCAACAGCAGGAACACTAACATGTGGTGTTTGTGGAATGAATGGAACATTACTGTTGCCAGTGTTACCACCGTTTTCAGTGTTGCCAGTGTTGCCAGGGTTACCAGTATTATCAGTGTTGCCGTGGTCACTTTCTCCCTCATGACTTGGTTCAACAACCGGTGGCTTTGGTGCAGGTGGTACTGGTGGCTCTGGAGCAGGAGCTGGTGGTGTGACAGAGTCTGGTGCAACTGTTTGCAGATGTGTCGCGAGTGTTGCTGCAGACTGTGTAAGCGTTTTAGCAGTACTTTGCAGCGCAGTAACTTTTCCTGTCAGAGTTTTTTGTATGAATGTGTCAAGCTCTCCAGTAGCTGACATGAAGATTGCGTTAAGCTGTGTTTTAGATTCTTCATTTGTAACAGTTGCAGTTAAAGTTGCTTTCTTTGTTTCAAGATTCTTCTTTATATTTTCAATCTTGATTTTAGCAGCTTCAACAATCTTTTGAGCCTCAGCAACCTTAGTTTGAGCATTTGCTACAGCAGTCTGAGCAAGTTGAATCTTCTCAACAACAGCATCGGTTGCAGTCTTAACCGCAGCCTTTTCTTCATCAACTTTTTCAGCAGCCTTTTTAGCTTTTGTTTTCAATGCTTTAAGCTGTGCTGTTACTGTGTTCTGAGTATCTTTAGCACCATCAAGAGCGATCTGAGCAGCTTGAACTTTGCCATTAGCTTCAGTAACTTTCTGATTCTCAGCTGCAATCTGCGCTTCAAGAGTCTGAATCGTCTGCTTCAGATTAGTTACCTTCTCATTAGCCGCTTTAAGCTCTTGATCAACCTTAGCTTTATCTGCCTTGGCTTCTTTAACAGCCTGAGTTGCTGTATCAAACCTTACTTGAGCTTCGTTAACAGCCTTGGTAAGTTCGTCATCAACTTTTTCTTGCTTTGCCTTGGCAGCAGTTCGAGCTGCTTTAGCAGTCTGCTTTGCAGTTTCAGCCTGTGACTTCAAAGTCACTGCTTTTGCTATCAAGCCGTTAAGGTCGTTCTGAAGCTTCTGAATCTTCTGCTCGCGAGTCTTTTGGTCTTCTTGAGATGCTTGAGTTGCTGCCTGCTCAGCTTCTTGATATTTCTGCTGAGCAGTATCCCAAGCGCTCTTTAGCTCAGTAGCCTTCTCAACTGTCTCTTCCTTAGCCTTTGTATCTTCAGCTAATTTTGCTTTAGCAGTTGTAAGTTTAGTGTTTGCGTCTTTAATGTTTTTTACAAGAGATGTTACAACACTGCCTTTTGCGCTAGAGGAAGCAATTTTTGCGTTCAGTTCTTCGAGTTCAGAGCTAATGCTGCTAATCTCTCCAGCATAAGCTTCGGACTTGTTTTTAGCCCAAGGAAGATACGACTTCACATCATGCTCGTAATTCTTTTTTGTGTCTGGTGGCCAATTGCCATTAGGATTTGCTTCATATTCTTGAACGAACTTCTCTATCTCGCTTATGTTATCATCTAAATCTTTTTTAGCATTTTCTATCTTTGTTTTTTGAGCTTGTAAATCATCCTTTTCTCTAGTTTGCAAAGGAGTATTTTCTCCATCAGGAGTCATATTCAAATCATACTGAACTTTACGAAGCTCATACTTAGCGTCAAATAGCTTCTTATTTTTCTCAGTAATCGTTGCAGATAGAGACTTCAAATTCTCTGCATTTGATGGCTCAAGTTTCTTTGCTGAATCTCTCGTACCAGTAATATTGGTTATGTAATCATTTAGAGATTCTGTAAACTCTTTTACACTAAGCTGTGATTCTTGCTTACTGCCATGCCATACAACAACATTTTCGCCACTCTGTTTCAATGCGACGGAATTATTGCTGTCAGCAAAACCGCAAGAATTAATTTTATTATCAACAAAGTTTAGGTAATGGCCAACTGCTAATTCAAAATCACTGTTAACTGCATCAGAACTATATGTTTGATGCGTAAAGTCGTATCGATGATTTTTTAAGAATTCTTTATCGTTGTTTGTAAGAGTGTAAGTAACTCCGCCTTTAGACCAGGTTCCTTTTTCTATAGCATTGTCATAAATCGCTTTTTCGGCATCATACCAGCCGTCCATTGCGTTGCCAACGTTGTTAGAATCATTTCTAGTGTGCTCTCTCTTAAGGCGTGTGGAAGAATCATACTTATCGAATGAACCCCATGCAAGATTTTCGGACGAATCCAAATAAGGATGAGTATTCATAGATGAAGCTGAATTGTAATCATCATGGTTTGCAGAATGTTCAATAACAGCTCCTGAATAGTATGAATTCACAATACTCTCAGCAATCATGCTAAGGTTCACATTAAGAGGATTTAGTTTGTTTTTTCTTCGTTCTTCGTTAAGAGGTTCATAATACGTTTCAGCATCTTGCAAATTCTTTAAGGAATCAGCACCACCTACTCGCTTAAGCTTCACCAAATCCTTATACCACATTGGCGCTTTAATTGTGCGTCCTTTATGTGTTATTTCTCCTCCATCTGCAGTTTTTGTAACCGTGTCAGGGATAACAACATCTTTTCCAGTAAGTATATCCTTTGCTCTTAAAGCATCCGCGTATATAGCTTTACCTTTTACAGAATCATCATTCTTATATTTGGAGATTATGTAATCTAGGAAACCGTCGAAACCTTTTTGAACATTAGCATCGAGTTTCTCGGTGTTAGCTTTGTTATAGGCGTCTTCAGCTTCTTTTGCTTCTTTTTGCGCTTCTTCTACTTTATCTTGGGCGTTCTTGAACTTCTTTCCGTCTTCATTTTGCTCAAGAGCAGTTTTCGCATTATTTAGCTTTTCAGTTTCGCTTTGTATTGTATTATTATCATTTGCAATGTCATTTGTTTTTTGATTTAACTCGCCTTGAGCTTTAGTATAAGCTTCATGAGCTTGCTCTGCTTCGCCCTTGAGCTTCTTTACATTTGGATCTTCGTCTGCAGACTTATGCTCTCGCAAACGCTTTATTTCTTTGTTCTTTTCTTCCTGCTGGTTTTCATTATCCGTTACAGCTTGCTCTGCTTCTTTTTGTTTCTGCTCTTTTTGCTTTGCATCATTTTCTAATTCTTTAGCTTTATTCTCAGCTGTTTCCTTATCTTTCTTAGCCTTTTCAAGCTGGGTATTAGCGTCATCTAGTTTGCCTTGTTCAGTTTTTACTTTTTCTCCAGCTTGAGTCTGTTCTGTTGTTTTAGTTTGA
Source organism: Gardnerella bretellae (assembly GCF_048545135.1). Classification (NCBI taxonomy): domain Bacteria; kingdom Bacillati; phylum Actinomycetota; class Actinomycetes; order Bifidobacteriales; family Bifidobacteriaceae; genus Gardnerella; species Gardnerella bretellae. The sequence continues at coordinate 99,060 of NZ_JBKQXU010000004.1, read as the reverse complement.
ACTTCTTTTTCTGCAGTTCCAAGCTCTGTAGTTTTTGTATCTTTTTCTTCTTGAGTTGCTTTCAGCTTATTTTCAGCAGCTTTCTGATTTTCTGTTTCTTTATCAAACGCAGCTTGCGTATCTTTAACCTCTTTGTCAGCGTTTTCTGCCGCAGTCTTCTTTTCAGCTAATTCCTTATCGGCTTCTTTTTGCTGTTCTTCAGCTGTTTTAGCTTCTTTTTGCTTGTTTTCTAAGTCTTTCTGAGCTTCAGTTACTTCATTGTTAGCATCAGTGGCTTTGCTGTAAGCATCAGTAACTTCGCTTTCAGCATCCTCGACTTCCTTAGTAACTGTTTCTTTCTGCGTTTTAGCATCTTCAATAGCTTTATTAGCTTCGCCTTTAGCTTTTTCTACCGGATTCTCAGTGCTTGGCTTAACAACAGGCTGATTTGCGCCAGTGTCGGTAGTTGTTACTGTTGCAGCATTGGCCACATTTGCCATGCCGAATAATGCAAGGGAACTTGCGCCTAATGAGATTGCTACTGCGAGTTTGGCGTTCATATTAACCTCTCCTCTTAATTGTTAATGGAAATCAGAAGATTTTCATATCTCTTGCCAAGCTTTTTAGAAAAGCAGCATCGCTGTGAATGTAGCTTTTCTTTTAACTTGTGCTAAGAAAATATTTTATTCTCCAACGGGGGGGGGGTATCAAGTTTTTTCACGGTAATTCTATCAAATACCCATAGATTATTAAGAAAAATTTATGGATTCGCGCAAGTCGCACTAAACATACGCGAATCCACATACAAAACTTGCAAACGTTCGCTTCTTGCGAGCGCTTACGCTTACTTCTTTCGCGAAGTGTACATCTGCGTATTAAGCAGCGTTGCGTAATGCTTAATAACACGTGGGCGAATAATCTTCATAGATGCTGTCATTAAGCCATTTTCTTGCGTAAACTCTTCTGGCAAAATAATGAACTTTCGCACGGATTCTGCGCGAGACACGCCCTCGTTAGCACTGTCAACAAACTTCTGTACTTCGGCGCGCACAACAGCATTATTTGCGGCTTCGCTCATGCTCATGGTTTCGTCTAATCCCTTAAGCTTAAGCCAGTTGCGCAAAATCTCCTCGTCTAAAGTAACAAGTGCGGAAATAAATGGACGCTTATCTCCAAGTACTAATGCTTGAGACACAATCTCGCATCTCTTAATCATCTCTTCAATAGGTCCAGGCGCAACGTTTTTACCGCCAGCCGTAATAATCAAATCCTTTTTGCGGCCGGTAATATAAAGCATGCCTTCGTCGTCAATTCTTCCCAAATCGCCTGTTGCGTACCAGCCGTCTTTGGTGAACGAAGTTTCAGTTGCTTCGTCGTTCTTATGGTACTTATGGAACACGCATGTGCCCTTAATTTGCACTTCGCCGTCTTCTGCAATGCGCAAAGTAAAGGCTGGGAACGCAATTCCAACAGAGCCTTCTCGGAAAGGAACTCCAATTGGTGTAAACGCGCATGGGGCAGTGGTTTCAGTAAGACCGTAGCCTTCGTACACTGGAACTCCTGCGCCGCGGAAGAATGAAAGTAGTTCAGGGTCGAGTGGAGCGCCGCCGGCAACAATCCAGTGCGCGCGTCCGCCAAGAGCCTGGCGAAGCGGGCGGTAAACAAGCGGATCGTAAGCAGTTCGGCGAGCCTTGGTAAGCGCTTTAGCATCACCAAACTCTTGAACTTCCTTCATATACTGCTGAGCCGTCACAACAGCACCCTGGAAAGCCAAGCCTTTAGCGCCGTGACCGGCCTTCTGTGAAGCCGCGTTATAAACTTTTTCAAGAACTCGAGGAACAACAATCATAACCGTAGGTTTTGCAACCTGCAAATCAGAAATTAAAGTAGAAATTCCTTGAGCAATGTAAATTCGCAATGTACTTGCCACAACAATGTAGTTGATTGCGCGCGCAAAAGAGTGTGCTTGTGGAAGGAACAGAAGCACAGAACCGTCTTTTTCGCTTAACAAATCTGGCAGGTAGATTGGCAGGTTTAGTGCGGTTGTGCAGTAGTGCTCGTGTGTCATTTCAACGCCTTTAGGCGCGGCTGTGGAGCCGGAAGTGTAAACAATTGAGCACAAGTCTGTTTTCTTTACAGAATCAATGCGCGCGTCCAATTCTTCGTCGCTAACGGTAGATCCAAAAGCTTTAAGCTCTTCCAATCCGCCGGTTTCTAAGCAAATAATACGTTCCAAGCTTGGGCATTCTTCAATAGCGCCGTCTGCTTTATCTCGCATTTCTGTAGTTCCAACAATAAGGAAACGCGAGTCGGAATTATTAACAATGTTGCGAATCTGCTCTGCAGAATCCGTGTCGTAAATAGTGGCGAGTACGCCGCCGCAAGCCATAACAGCAGCATCTGTAACATCCCACTCGTACGACGTTTTGCACATAAGAGCAATAGCGTCTCCCTTGTGCAAACCGTAGTGAATTAAGCCTTTTGCTGCATCCCTAACTTCTTTAAGGAACTGATTTGCTGTTTTAGTAACCCACTTATCGTTTTCTTTGTAAGTGTAAAGCGGATCGTCTCCCATTCGTGCAGCACGGTCTGCGTACAAGTCGTAAATGCTTGTGCCTTCGTCCAGTGGGGCAGCGCTTTCCGTTTTTGTGGTAAGCAAACCTGTTTCTGGGTCAATAAACGTGGTTGTTGGCATTCCTGCGCCCCACTCTTCTACGAGTGGAAGACGCTTATTTTGCGAAAGTAGAGTATTTGTTGAAGATTCTTGTTCTTCATTTGGGTAGCCTGGTTCGCCTGCGCGATCGTCGCTGACTGGGTGTGCGAAATTGCTGCCAATACGCAATGCTTTACGTGCAAGATTAAACGCTTGCTGTTGGAGTGCATTAAAGACGGACACATCTGCTCCTTAATCATGCCTTAGCGGCTCTTAAAAGCGCACAGTTTCAAAGTGCGCTTAGTGCTGTTATCTATAATAATCGTTTGTGTGCTCAAGTTGTGTAAGTGTTTGCATATTATTTTATTTTATTTATTAAATAATTGAGATTTAAAATTAGTCTTGCTCTGTGGTTACACTAGAAAAGTTGCTTTGGCGAGGGAATATGCTGACTGATTGTTGGCAAAGTTCCGTTATCGACTGGGCTGATAGCCACTTATGGTTTTCGGCGCGTCGGTGCGCCTGAAGCTGGATTAACAAACAAAACTATCCAGACCATAAGGAGACCGATATGGCTACAAAGATTACTCTTGAAGGCGAAGTTCGCAACGAGTTTGGCAAGGGCGTTGCTCGCCGCTTGCGTGTTGCAAATTTGATTCCAGCAAGCCTTTACGCTGGCGGTGCTGATCCAGTGCACGTCACTCTTCCAATGCGTGAGACCACTTTGGCTTTGCGTCACGCAAATGCTTTGTTCACTATTAAGTTTGGCAAGGAATCTCGTATTGCAGTTGTTAAGGATGTTCAGCGCAATCCTGTTAAGCGCATTGTTGAGCACATTGACTTCTACGAGGTTAAGGCTGGCGAAAAGATTGATGTTGAAGTTCCAGTCTTCGTTGAAGGTACTCCAAAGGGTGCTGCTGTTGCATTCGTTGACGTTCAGGAACTCAAGGTTCGCGCAGACGTTGCCAACTTGCCAGAGCGTGTTGTTGTTAACGTTGACGGCTTGACCGACGGCACCAAGGTGTTTGCTAAGGACGTTAAGCTTCCTAAGGGCGTTGTGCTCGACATGGATGGCGAAGAGTCTGTTGTTAGCGTCACCGTTCCTGAAGATGCTGCTCCAGCCGAAGCTGCTGCTCCTGCTGCTGATGCTGCCGCCGCTCCAGCTGATGCTCCAGCTGCAGAAGAAAAGTAAGTTATAAAGTAAGCTATCGTATTTAATTACGAATTAACTTATAACTTATAAATAGTTTAAAATTTTAAGCCGCATAAGAACTGACTTATGCGGCTTTTTTGTATAAAATCAATAAATTTGCTAAATAATTTTTACTTTCAACCATATTTTTTGAAATATTTCTTAAAATATTTTGGCGTGTAAGTTTTGCTAAACGCAAGAATCGTATTATCCTATACGTTAATTGCGTTAAAAGGCAATAAAAAATATTACAGATAGAAAAGAGACATAATGGCTGATTTAGAAATCGCTCCAGAGTTTTCGGACGCCTATGAATCCGATGATCATAGCAATCCTGCTCTGTTGAACAAATTAGCTGGCAACTTTGAAGTTCTGCCTAACGATAATCCTGTTTCGGACGCAAAGCGCAACGAACTTATTGATAAGCCTGCTTTCGGTCAGATTTTCTCCGACAATATGGTTCACATGTCTTGGACTAAAGGCGAAGGCTGGTCGGATCGTCGCGTTGAGCCTTACGGACCATTGAAAATGGATCCAGGCGCATCCGTTTTGCATTACGCTCAGGAATGCTTCGAAGGTTTGAAGGCGTACAAGCGTGCCGACGGTTCAATTTGGCTGTTCCGTCCAGATATTAACGCTGCTCGCTTCCAGAATTCTGCTAAGCGTTTGTATTTGCCAGATCTTTCTATTGACGACTTTATTGGTTCTGTTGCAGCTTTGGTAAAGCGAGATAAGCAGTGGGTTCCAAGCCGCCGCGAGTATACGCTTTACATGCGTCCATTCATGTTTGCTTCCGAGCCATTCCTTGGTGTGCGTGAAGCTCACGAGGTTGAATATTGCGTTATTGCTTCTCCATCCGGCCCATACTTCAAGGGTGGTTTGAAGCCTGTTAGCATTTGGGTTGAAGACCAGTGGTTCCGCACTGGTCCTGGTGGTACCGGTTTTGCTAAGTGCGGCGGAAATTACGCTGCTTCCTTGCTTGGTGAATACAAGGGTATTGAGCATGGTTGCGAGCAGGTTTGCTTCGTGGATGCTGCAACTAAGACTTATTTGGAAGAGCTTGGCGGCATGAACATGTTTGCGCTCCACAAGGACGGTCATTTGGAAACACCATCTCTTACTGGCAGCATTCTTCCAGGCGTTACGCGTCGTTCTTTGATTCAGCTTGCTAAAGAGGCTGGCCATGATGTTGTTGAAACTATGATTCCGCTTCAAGGCTTGCTTGACGACATTCGTTCTGGCGAGGTAACTGAAGTCTTTGCTTGCGGTACTGCTGCAATCATCACGCCAATTGGTCGCTTTAAGTCAGACGACTTCGATCTTAAGGTTTCTGACGGTGGCGTTGGTGAGTTGACTCAGGCTTTGCGCGACGAGTTACTTGGCATTCAGCTTGGCGATGTTGAAGACAAGCACAACTGGATGTGGAAAGTTTGCGACTAATTAGCTAATAATAAGCTAATAAATAGTTTGCAAACGCTTACGCAAGTTGCAAATAATTTAATATAAATAATTGCGTGTGGCGCGTCGTGCTCTATGTATGTAGATTCATATAAGGTACGGCGCGTCACTTATTTGCGTAATCTGTTTTTCGCAATCTGTTTTGCGTAATCGTAATAATTATTTTTTGAAGGGATATTCTGTGGAAGGCGCATTAGGGGATAACATCTTCTTTCTAATTGTTGAATATGTTGCTGTGGGATGCTGCGGAATGGTTGGCGGACTGTGGGCTATTCGTAAAAAGTACGATGTTTTTGCCATTATTACCACTTCTTGGATTACTGCGTTGGGCGGCGGAATTGTGCGCGATGTTTTACTTGGAGCGTTACCGCCAGTTGGAATTGCGGATCATGGTTTTGTGATTGCTGGCCTACTTTCCGGCATAATTGTTGCGATTGCGCATCCAGAGATTGATAAGTGGCGTTGGTTTATGCTTACGATTGACGCGCTCGCATTGGGGTTGTTTGCTGTAAACGGCACGGCAAAAGGCTTAGATTTTCATATGTCTGGCACGACTTCAGTATTTTTAGGAATGGCAACCGCTTTGGGAGGCGGTCTTATTCGCGACATGATTTTGAATCAGGTTCCGGTTATTGTGCGAGATAAACATTGGTATGCTGTTCCGGCTGCAGCTGGTTGCGTTCTTACGGTTTTTGTATTTAAAGCAAAACACGCTGGTTTATTTGGCGTAACTGTTGAGATTATTTTGGATGTGCTTATTGTTGCGCTGGTAGTTGCAATGCGTTTGCTATCTGTAAAATTTGACTTGACTTTATTCGGAGCAATGAATCGCACTGAGCCGATTAAAGTGCGACGTCCGCGCATTCGCCGCTTAAACTTAAATAATCGCAAGCGCAGATAGTTTTAGATAGTCTTAAATATCTTAAGTGCGAATAATCTAAATGAGTTTTAATTGCGAATAAAAATAATCCCCAGCGCCTGTTGGTACTGGGGATTTTCCTTACATGCTGTGTTATGCAGTTACCTGCACAAACTTCACAGAGCGTTAATCGCTACAGCAAGACCGGACTTGCGGTTTGCAGCCTGATTCTTGTGAATCACGCCACGGCCTGCAGCCTTGTCAAGCTTCTGAGCGGCTACTGCGAAAGCGGCCTGTGCTGCAGCCTTATCACCAGCGGTGATGGCTTCACGAGTTGCACGAATAGCGGTCTTCAAAGCAGACTTTACTGCTACGTTACGCTTGTGTGCTTTCTCGTTGGTGAGCACGCGCTTCTTCTGCGACTTAATGTTTGCCACTGTTACTCCAAACGACGTTTGCTATATAAGGACATACAAAGCGTAAGCATATCATGATTATTGGATAACTTTACTGTCGATGGCGTTTGTTGTCGTTTCGGCTGTATTTGACCACATTTGCCGCGTAATTTTTCGGCGTTTGTTTTACTAGACTAGGGTAGTAGAGTTGGTAAGATTAATTACTTGCGTAGCTTGCGCAATTTAATACTATCCTCGTATTTAATAAGGAGATGCTTGCTTTGATTACACCGCATAACCAGCCAGGATTTACGGATCAATCGGTGATACGCAATTTCTGCATTATTGCGCATATTGATCACGGCAAGTCTACCGTAGCTGACCGCATTTTGCAGCTTTCCGGAATCGTGCCAGAGCGCGAAATGCGAGACCGCTTCCTTGATCGCATGGATATTGAGCAAGAGCGCGGAATTACTATTAAATCTCAGGCTGTTCGAGTGCCGTGGACTTTTGAGGGCAAAGAGTATTCTCTCGGCATGATTGATACTCCTGGTCACGTCGATTTTACTTACGAGGTTTCGCGCGCGCTGGCAGCATGCGAAGGTGCGGTGCTTCTTGTTGACGCAACTCAGGGCATTGAAGCGCAAACGCTTTCTAATCTTTATATGGCAATCGACCACAATTTGACGATTATTCCTGTGCTTAACAAAATCGACTTGCCAAGCGCAGAGCCAGACAAGCATGCTGAAGAAATCGCGGGCTTAATCGGCTGCAAGCCGGAAGATGTTCTACGCGTGTCTGGCAAAACCGGCGAAGGTGTTAAAGACTTACTTGACCAAATTGTTCTGGAAGTTCCAGCACCAAGCGGAAATCCTGATTCTCCTGCTCGCGCACTTATTTTTGACTCCGTCTACGATTCGTATCGCGGAATCGTCACCTATATTCGTATGGTTGATGGCGAACTTAAGTCGCGCGAAAAGTTGCACATGATGGGCATCGGCATGACGCACGATCCTATTGAAATCGGCGTTATTAGCCCAGATATGACTCCAACAAAGGCGCTTGGAGCGGGCGAAGTCGGCTACGTAATTACAGGCGCTAAAGATGTTAGCCAGTCTAAAGTTGGCGACACCATTACCAGCGCAGTAAATCCCGCATCTGAACCTTTGGATGGATACCGCGACCCTAAGCCTATGGTTTATGCAGGCTTGTTCCCAATTGATAACGCGCAATTCCCGGAACTTCGAGATGCTCTTGACAAGCTAAAACTTAACGACGCTGCTCTTATTTACGAGCCAGAAACGTCGGTTGCATTGGGATTTGGTTTCCGTTGTGGATTCTTGGGTCTTTTGCATATGGAGATTGTTTCCGAGCGTTTAAGCCGCGAGTTTGGCTTGGATCTTATTTCTACCGCCCCAAACGTAACTTACGACGTTACTAGCGAAGACGGCAGCGAACATCACGTAACGAATCCTAGCGAGTTTCCAGAAGGCAAAATTAAGCGCATTATTGAGCCAATGGTTGCGGCTGACATTATTACGCCTAAAGAATTTATTGGTGCTGTAATGGATTTGTGCCAGGAGCATCGCGGAGAAATGGGCACAATGGAATACATTAGTGCCGACCGTGTGGAAATGCACTACAGGATTCCTCTTGCGGAAATCGTTTTTGACTTCTTCGATCAGCTTAAAAGCCGCACAAAAGGCTACGCTTCTCTTGACTATCACGAGGATGGAGAGCAGGCTGCTGACCTTGTGAAGGTTGATATTCTTATTCAGGGAGATAAGGTTGACGCTTTCAGTGCGATTGTGCACCGAGATAAGGCTTATTCTTACGGCGTTATGATGACGAAGAAGCTTCGCGGACTTATTCCTCGTCAACAGTTTGAGATTCCAATTCAGGCGGCAATCGGCTCGCGTATTATTGCTCGCGAAACTATTAGCGCGCTTCGAAAAGACGTGCTCGCAAAATGCTACGGTGGCGATATTACGCGTAAGCGCAAGCTTTTGGAAAAGCAGAAGGCTGGTAAGAAGCGCATGAAGATGCTCGGACATGTTGAAGTTCCGCAGGAAGCATTCGTTGCGGCTTTGGCTACTGATGAGAGTGCAAATGACAGAGATACTAAAGATAAGATTCGCGCAGCGCAAAAGTCTGAAGGATGAGTTTAGAGTTGGATGCTGAATTAAATAAATCAGCTACGCAAACTACAAGTATGTCTTTTGAAGTGTACGTGCACGTGCCGTTTTGCTTGCGCCGCTGCGGCTACTGCGATTTTAATACGTATACTGCGCTCGATTTGGGTGAGGGAGCAAGTCGCGAAGGTTATGCTGATGTTGCGATTCAAGAGATGCGTCTTGTAAAAAAATGGCAGGAATTTCACGGAATTTTCGAGCCTAAAGCGCAATCTGTTTTCTTCGGCGGAGGCACTCCAACTGTTCTTAAAGCGCAAGATTTAGTTCGAATTTTGCAAGAAATACGAAACTTGTGGGGATTGAAAACTGGTGCGGAAATCACTACTGAAGCAAACCCAGATACTGCAGATGAGTCTTATATTCAGGAGCTTGCAGAAGGTGGATTTACGCGAATATCTTTCGGAATGCAATCAGCTGTGCCGCATGTGCTAAAAACGCTTGATCGCACGCATACTCCGGAAAACGTAGAGCGCGGAGTTAAAGCTGCAAATGCTTGTGGTTTGCGTTCAAGTGTTGACTTGATTTATGGCGCTCCGGGGGAGAGTTTAGACGATTGGCGAAAGTCGGTAGAAATGGCTTTGAAGCTGGGCGTAAACCACGTTTCTGCATACGCGCTAACGGTAGAGCCGCACACAAAAATGGGTCGTCAAATTGCTGCTGGAACAATTCAAGCACCAAACGACGATGATGAAGCAGCAAAATACGAGTTAGCAGACGAGCTTTTTAGTTCTGCTGGCCTAGAGTGGTATGAGATTTCTAATTGGGCGCGCCCAGGTTTTGAGTCCCGTCACAATCTTGGATATTGGAAGAACATTGATTGGGCTGGAATTGGACCTGGAGCGCACTCTCACTACAATGCGGCAAGCGCTCTTAGCAAGCAAAGTGTTGATTCGGATGCTAAAAAGGCGAATCCTAATCAAGAATACAATTTGCGCGCATGGGATATTTTGCACCCAAAACGCTGGGCTCAGGCGATTAACGCAGGTAACGTGCCGTGGCAAAACTATGAGTGCATAAACGTTGAAGACGCGCTAATAGAAGAAGTAATGCTTGGGTTGCGTATTAGTCAAGGGCTTAGTGTTGATGAATTGTGCGCAAAGATGCGAAAGACTAATCGCGGATTTGACGATTCGCATTTGCAAAAAGTGATACGCGAAGTATGCAATGAAGATTTGGCAGTGTTGCACGAAAATCGCATTATTGCAACACGCAAAGGTAGGCTGCTCAACGATTTATTAATAGAAAGAATTGTTGACGCGTGTGAAGAAGGTCTTACCGTGCTAAAATAGTGCGTATTGTGTAAGTTTTGTGCAATAGATGCGTTGTATGCGAAAATTTCAGCGTAGAAAGGAACAATCATGGCAAACCGCAAGGAGCGTCGCGCAAGGGATAAGCAGAATCGTAGGGGTATTCCTTCGCAGTATGATGAAACAAAGGGTCGCGCTCGCGGCGGAATGATTGACGAATATAATCTTCAAGAGCGTTCACGCAAGCTTCAAGAAAAGGGTGCTGGCCCTTGGAAGCCAACTTCTAACGTGACGGCTGAAGAAGAAAAAATTGCACGAAACATTCGCCGAGCTGAATCAGGCGACGACACTTGGAACGCAGTTCGCAAGGTTGTTGGCGTTTGCTCTTGGGCTGTGATTTTGATTTCTGCATTAGCATTTTTGGTGATTATGTGGTTCCCAAGCCAGCCGATTGCGCTCGTTATAACTATTGCAGTGCTGTTTGCTTTGGGCGTATTTGGGCTGTTCTTTAGCTTTAGCAACGCTAAGCAAAATCCTCATCTTGACGAGCATGGAACTGCGCTTTAGGTTGATTTAGGTTGTTAAGTTGACTTAAGTTGATTTAAGTTAGGTCAATTTAGGCGCGTTTATAAATAAATAAATAAAACTATTTTTAATAATTAAGGCGGGCACTCGTAACACAACGTGCTCGCCTTAGTTGTTTTCTGTGTCTTGTTGTTTTTTCTATGCCTTGTTATTTTGTATTCCGCTTTGTTGCTTCTTAAGAATTTACTCGTTGAATACGTCGGAGTGTGTTCCCGTGCGCGAAAGTACAAGCACTACGTCATCGTTATCTATGCGATATATAAGCAGCCAGTCGGGTTTTACATGACATTAACGGAATCCTAAATAGTTTCCTGTAAGTGCGTGGTCGCAGTATCTTTCAGCAAGCTTTTCTTGTGATGCAATCATTCGCACGACGCTATCTAAGAGTCTTATATCGTATCCGAGCTTTTTCATACGTTTAAGATCTCTTTTGAATGAATTTAATAATACGACTTTTAGGCTCATTTTAGTGCGTCCTCCAATGCTTCGGTAACATTGTCGTAGCGCTTGTACTCTTCTGGATGCGCTTTCATGTAGTCATATTCCTTAAACGCGGCGATTGTTTCTTTATTGTATTTTGGCGAGTTTTTGAATCCTACGTTAAAAACTTTTGTATTTTGGCAAGTTTTTGAATCTCACGTTAAAAACTTTGTGTATCCAGCAAACTAAGTCTCGTGATAAGTACGCCTACGCGCCAAACCGCGCTACGCACTAAGCCGCCAATGTCTACGCATCAAACCGCTCATCTCGAAAACCGCTCATCTCGCAAACCACTCATCTCGCAAACCGCTCCTCGCCAAACCACGCCTACACAACAGGATGATTTACGTAATAGTCGTGAATAGACTTCTTGGAAATTATTTCCTCGCTGCCTTGATTTGCTGGTATGCCGATCCTTGCTCGAATCCACGGGTCTTCACTGTGCGTTCTTTCGCTGAGCTGATTTCCTGTAAAATGTCCAAGCTTCGCACACACTTCCTTTATGATTTTCACCTGCTCATCTTCCAAATCTGCACATCTTTCTGGAAGAGAAATCAGTAGTTCTTCTCTATGAATTGTAAATCTTCCACGATGCCTGTTGAATAATTCCAATGAAACTGGACCGTTCGTCCAAGCTTCAAAATCTTCAGGGAATAGTGACAATCCAGTTGTTGCTAAGCTGTGCGCTTGAGAATAATATACAAGCTTCTGCAGTTTCATGGTTGTCATTGGCCCCATAATTTCCAATATTTTTGCCGCTACGTTAATAATGCTCATCGCGCACCTCCTTTTCTTTGCAGCGAATTAATAGAGATTTTATGAATAGCAAAAGTGGGCGTCAATTCGATTAAAGAAATGTGGATAACTTTTAGCGTTTTTGATTGCTGATTGCTGATTGCTGATTGCTGATTGCTAAAATTAATCGCGCGCAGTTAACGCATAACGTATTAGCTGCGAGCGTATTTATGTGTTGTGCGTCTTAACCTCGCGCTGCGTACACTACAATACATTACACTACTTTGAGTTGCTTCTCTTTGTTTTGCATTGATTGCGCAATGTAAATGTAATTGATTGCGCAATGCATATGTTTATATCTAATTTTGCGAATCAATAAGCGTGTAGCCATGCCTTGTTATTACAGACTTAAGCTGAGTAAGGTAGGCGAGTGAGGCTTTAGAAAGTTTAGTTCTTTCGTTGGTAATCCAGCCAACAAGCATAGTGTCGTCACATTCTAGCGGAATTGTAACGATTTTTTCGTTGTTCAAGTCGCCGTTGTTAATTCCAGTGCAAATTGTGTAGCCGTTTAGTCCAATAATAAAGTTCAGGATTGTTGCGCGGTCGGAAACGTTGATTTTTTTCGGCGGACGAGTTGGCCACACTGCTTCCTCTGCAAAGAAGAAGCTTCCTTCTTCTCCCTGCTCGTACTGAATGAACGGGTATGGTTTCAAGTCTTCCAAGCTCAGGCTTTTGTGAGCTGCAAGAGGATTGTTTCTGGAAAGAAAAACGTGCAATTTTGCTCGGAAAAGAGGGTGGAATTCCAAATGTTTTTCGCGAAGCAGCTTGCCAATTACATCCTTGTTGTAGTCCGAAAGGTACAAAAGTCCAAGATCTGCGCGCATATCGCTTACTTGCTTAATAATATTTTTTGTGCGCGTTTCACGAATAGAAAACTCGTATTCGTCGGAATTTATGCTACGAATCATATCAACAAATGCTTCAATAGCGAACATGTAGTGTTGTGTTGCAACGCTGCACAATTGTGGGCGTGGCTTTGTGCTTTTGTAGCGTTCCTCAAGCAAATCAGCTTGCTCAATGACTTGTCGTGCGTATGTTAAAAATTCTGCACCGTCGGAAGTTAAAACAATTCCTTGAGTTGATCTTGTAAAAATCTCAATATTTAGCTCACGTTCAAGCTCTTTTACAGATGAACTCAGTGCAGGCTGTGAAATATAAAGTGCTCGCGCTGCTTCGTTCATTGAACCGCAGTCGACGATTTTCACAATATATTTCAGCTGTAGCAAAGTCATATTGAGCTTCCTTTATAAACTTTTGTAAGTTGAGTAGTAGTAGTAGTAGTGAGTTAAATAAGAGCCGGTAACGAATTTAGCAAAAGGCATCGCCATGCGAATTTGCAAAAATTAAAGTTCAACGCCAATTGATGCTAAATCTTTACGCGCCTGCTCGGCTGTTGTAAAAACAAAACCGTGCATGCCAACAGCGTGGGCTCCGTCAATATTTGCAGGCTTGTCGTCAAAAAATACTGTGTGTTCGGCTTCGAGATTAAATCTGCTCATTGCAAGCTCAAAAATTTCCGGCTGTGGCTTGTGTAAATGTTCAACTCCAGAAATAATAGTGCCCTGCAAAAGCGTTGAAAGTTCCGGGAATTTTCTAAGGGCCAGTGGGAAAGTTTCACTCGACCAATTCGTAAGTCCCCACACTCCGTAGCCTGCTTTTTGTAAATCGTGAAGTAAATCAACCATTCCTGGCATCATTCGCGTTAAAACCTGATCATAATTTGCGCAATACCAACGGAATGCTTCGGCAAGCTCGCTTCCAAATCTGCGTTCATATTCTGGCATAAGATCTTTCAAAAGCTCGCCACCGTCCATGCGGTCTTCAAACTCGTAGAATCCTGCTAAATCATTTTTTCCAAAGCTTCCGTTAGGGCAGATTGTGTCAACTAAATTCGGGAACTGTTTTTGCAAGCAATTGCGGCAATTCCATTCGAGTAGAACTCGGCAATAATCAAACATAACGTCGTGAATTTTAAACGGTTTTGTGTTGTTCATACTGATATGTGCTTTCTTTTAGTAGTTTCTAGTTTGCAAGTTACTTTATATTTATAAGAATCCCAAGTACGTGGGGAAGTGCGCTAATTATGTCGCTTGCCACAATTGGGTGTTCTAAAGCCAACGGCTTTTTTGCTTTTAACATATCTTGCACGAGCTGAGCGTAGCTATTTCCTCCGCTGCTTCTAGAAGCAAATACTGCGCAAATTCCGTGAATTACTGCTGCACTTGCTGCAATAAATGCGTAGTTTGTGCGGCTTTCGTCTTGCTTTTCGCGCTGTGCAAGTAGAGCCCCTAAAATTCCTGCTAACACATCCCCAGATCCTGCAGTTGCAAGCCAAGTTGGGCCGTACTGAGCAACGTATATTGGCGTATGAGTGTAGCTTGGAGAGGCAACGACTGTTTTAGCGCCTTTAACAAGCACGGTTGCTCCAGTAAGATCTGCTGCTTTTTGAGCGTACTCAACAGGATTTTGCAATATTTCCTGAGCGCTTATTTCTAAATCGTATCTTTTAAACAGTGAGCTTAATTCGCCTGCGTGTGGTGTTAAAACTACTTTTGTGCAAACTTTTTTAGGAAGTAAATCTAAAGCTCCAGCGTCTACACATATTGGGGGGAGTGCACTTTGTGATTGCGATTGTGATTGCGATTGAATATTGCTTGATTGGCTTTCGCTTTCATAGTTTTTAAGTATGTTCGCAATTTGTTCTCTTTGTTCTTGTGCGCTTTCGCTGTTGCAATGTTCGGCGTCAGGTATGCCAGAGCCGACTGTTATTGCGTCAATTTTTCCTTGCAAATTTTGCGATGCTACTACTTCTGGTGAAGCCTGTAATACTAAGTTTTGTGCGCGAAGCTGGCCTGAATAACGAACCATTCCAATATTTGAATATGCCGCTGCGCGAGTGCTTAATACAGCAGCTCCCGGATACTCGTTAGATCCAGTGATTACGCCTAAAACTCCTCTAGAATACTTATTGCTCGACTGATCCGGTATTTTTAGGCATTTGCTAGCATCTTTTGTTGCTAAATTTACAAGTGAGCTCATATATATGATTGTAGTAAGTATTTGCGATTGGTGCGCTATGTTTTATCGATTGTATATTCGATTGTAATTCGTTTGTGTATACACTATGTGCCGTCAGAATGCAAGAAAAATCGTGATTATAACAGACAAAAATTTTGCGACACGCGCTTTTATAAAAAATATAAAGAAATTTTTGAAATATTGTTGACCCTCGTGCATATTTTATTTAAGCTATAAGCGTTATTGCGAATGATTATTTTTCTCATGAACAATTTTTCATGGCTACTTTACGCAATCAACCCATGCAATAACAGTAAAGATTCCCGAAAGGAACGAGTGTGAAAACTTCACGAATTTTCGCAACTGCCGCTGCGGTTGCACTTTTAGCTACTTCTATGAGCGCTTGCGGCTCTTCTAAAACTGCAGAAAACAATACAAAAGGCAATCAAGTAAACGTAGTGGCAACAACAACGCAAATTTGCGATTACGTAACCCAAATCGCGTCAACTGCAGACGCAAATTCTGGTTTAAGCCTTAATAAAACCGATTCTCAGGGCAAAAAGTCTGTAATTGGAGCTCCAGCAAACAAAGCAAAGTCAACAATTAACTTGACTTGCTTGCTTGCACCAAATGCTTCTGCTCACGAGCACGAAATGACTCCAGCGCAGTCTAAGGCTCTTTCAAAGGCTGATTTGATGCTTGTTTCTGGCGTTGATCTTGAGCACTTCTTGGATCAGGCTGTAGAAGCAACCGGATTTAAGGGAACAATGGGCGTCACATCCGGTATTCTTACCGCAGACGAAATCAAAGATCCAAAGGCGCAAGCTGCTAAAGAAAAGAATCTTCCTTATAAGGTTGACCGCGGTATTGCTAAAGTTCATGCCGAAAAGTGGCCATTCCCGCCAGAAGAAGGCGAGAAGGAGCCAGAATTCCAGTACGATCCGCATATTTGGACAAGTACCAAGAATACTATGATTCAGGTTAAGAATATTGGTGCATTCTTAGGCAAGGCTCTTCCTGCAAGCAAGCCGATTTTCGACGAGCATGTTGAAAAGTTCGTTAAGGCTTTGACGGATTTGGACGCTTGGGCAACTAAAGCTTTGAACAGTGTTCCACAAGAGCATCGCGTACTCTTTACTTCTCACGACGCATTCGGTTACTTCTCTCGTGACTATAATGTGAAGTTTATTGGTGCAGCACTTTCTGACTTTAACAGCCAGCAGGATGCAACAGCAGATCATATTAAGCAGGCTGCAGAAGATGTTAAAAAGTCTGGCGCTGTGGCAATCTTTGCCGAAAACTCCAACAATTCCAAGTCAATTAAGGCTGTGGCTTCCGCTGCAGGTGTAAAGGCTGTTATTGGCGACGATGCACTTTATGGAGATTCTCTTGGACCAGTCGGATCTGCTGGTGAAACCTACATCGGTTCCATTGTTCACAATGTTGAAACATTGGTGAAGGCTTGGAACGGTAAGGTTCCTGAACTTCCAGATTCAGTCAAAACTGCATTGAAGAAGTAACATACAAATAACAGTAAAAATAACAGTATCGTAACAGTAACTTTAGTCGCGAAAGCAAGAAGTTACTGTTACGAATACTTATTATTAATAAACTGAAAAGACTGGAATTATAGTGAATAAGAGCGTCCTTGCAATGAAAAATTGCAGCCTTGCTTACGGTTATAAAACCGTGGTTACAGGTATTAACGGTAGTGTTGAGCCTGGAGAGGCTTTGGCTTTAATAGGGCCTAATGGTTCTGGAAAAACAACGTTTTTGCAAGCCATTATTGGGATTGTGCGCGTAAGTCACGGCGAACTTAGCATGCCAAAAGCTTTGTCTATTGGCTATGTGCCTCAGCAGGTTGATTTGGACTTGACTTTCCCGATTACTGCTCGTCAGGTTGTTGCCATGGGATTGAGCAGAAAAACTGGATTCCTCGGTTTGCTTAAAAAAGATCAAAAACAAGCCGTTGAGGACGCTCTTAATCACGTTGGATTGCTTAACCGTGCGGATGTTCGTTTTGGTGATCTTTCTGGCGGTCAGCGCCAGCGCATTTTACTTGCGCGTGCTATTGTTGCCAAGCCAACTTTGATTCTTCTTGACGAACCATTTAACGGTTTAGATGAGCCAAATCGTCGTGAGCTTCTTAATATTATGAAAGCCGCTAAGCAAGAGGGAATAGCTTTTGTTGTTTCTACTCACGACTTGGTAATTGCGGATGCTATTTGCGAAAAAGCGTTACTTTTGGCTGGTCGCCAAGTTGCGTTTGGTCCGCTTAAAGAAGTTATGACTAAAGAAAATATTACTTGCGCATACGGCGGAAGCATGCCTGCTGCTTCTGCAGGTCTTACTTTTTCGGAAATTGCGGAAGGCTGATTTAAATGCTTGCCCAATTAGTCGAGTTATTAAGACAATCGTTGGAATCAATTCCAGGCTTTGATTTTATTGCTTCTGCTCCTTACATTTTCCGCCCATTCTGTCTTCTTATAGTTCTTTCCATAGCTAGCGGAATTGTTGGAGTATTTGTAAATCTTCGTTGTGCAGAATTTAATGCGGAAGCTATAGTTCACGGCATTTTCCCCGGAATTGTGGTCGGAGCTTTATACGGTGGCATTAATCGTATTATTCCGGGTGCTGCAATTTGCGCAATATTTTTAGTTGCAGCTCTTGTATGGGCTTCTCGCTCGGCTAGAATTAACGAGTCTGTTATTGCTACTGTTCTTACGACTTTCTTTGCGCTCGGCGTAGTAATTTCGCTTAAAAAAGGCGATATGTCTGGGCAGCTTGAAGCACTTATGTTTGGCAGACTTCTTGACGTCACAGACGAGCGCATGACTCAAGCTATGTTGATTTGTATTTTTGCAATTATTGTTATGTTAGCCACATGGAAGCAGCAGATTATAGTTGCTTTTGATCGCGCAAGCGCTCCTCTTATGGGCGCTAACACTTTGCTTGTTGACATTGTGCTAAACGTTGGAATCGCGGCAGTTGTTGTTTCAGCATCTTCTGCGGTTGGTGTTCTTCTTGTTATTGGATACCTTGTTATTCCGGGTGCTAGCGCTCGATTAGTTTCGCGCACTGTTTCTGGCATGGTAGCTGTTGGTATTGTTGTTGGTATTGCAGGCGTTTTTCTTGGAATGTACGCTATGAATCTTGAGCTGGATCATCCTGTTTCTCCGCAGGCTGCAATTGCTTTAAGCATGTGTGCAATGTTTGTTGTTGTGCTTATATTGCGATGGGCTTTCCGCTTTATTTCCTCAATAATTCCGGCGCATGAATCAAATAAATCAATCTTAAAAAAGCAGGGAGCTTAAATGGTAAGTATTTGGCAAATTATTGCGCTCCCGATTGTTGAGGCGATTGTAGTTGGCGCATTATGTGGTTTCGTAGGGTCTTTAGCTCTTCTAAATCAGCGCATATTCTTTACTGAATCTATTACGCACGCAGCTTTTCCTGGAGCTGTTCTTGGAGTAGTCTGCACATCTTTATATACAATCGATCAGAATGTGCTTTCCTTAGGATTATTTATTGGGGCTGCAATTGCGTGCGTATTTCTTTCGTTAGTAATGCACGCACTTTCGCATATTAAAGGTATTTCTTCTCAGGCTGCTGCTGGAATTACTCTTACTGTTGGTTTTGCTAGCGGATATTTTTTGAATAAGTGGTTTGCGCCTCTACCGCTTCGTATTGAAGGATTTTTAACCGGATCTTTGCTTAATTGCACTCCTGCAGACGTTGCCTCAGCCTCTGTAGCTTTCTTGCTTGCTTTAGGATTGTGGATTTTTAATTCTGCTAATCTTGTGCACTGCTCTTTTGATCCTATCAATTACCGCGCTGCAGGCGGAAAATCTGGTTTTATACAAGGCATGGTTTTAGCTTTAATCATTATTACAGTTTCTGTTATTATTCCAGCTGTTGGAACGGTTGTTTCAGTATCTCTTATTGCTGCTCCTGCCGCAGCTTTAAAATCAAGAATCGCCTCTATCAATAAATTTGTGCTAGCTTGCGTACTTTCGTCTATTTTAATTGCGCTCACTGGCTTAGCTCTTGCCGTAATATTAAAGCTTTCAGCAGGAGGAACTATTGCTATTTGCGCTGGAGCTTTCTTCCTTCTAACTAAACTTGTTGAGCGGATTGTTTACGGCATTTGCAAGTGCAAATCTGTTACAGCATAGTTGAAGTCTTACGAGTGTCCTAAAGTATCAATGAATTGCGCGTGAAAAATGCGCGCGATTGACGTCGTTTTTTGCGTTTAATTTAATAAAATTTTAACCGCATGAAATTCGACGCCACACAAGTCCAGGTCTGCACATTAGTAACGCAAGACCCCGATAGAAAAGGACAATTATGGCTGAAAATACCATCTCCATCACCGTAAACGAGGAACGCAAGGAGGTGGATGCAAGCTTCACTGGCGTTGAACTTTTCGCGGAAGATAAGAATATTATTGCCGTGCGTTTAAATGGCGAGTTGCGTGATTTGTACACGCCTCTTCATAACGGCGATACCGTGGAATCAGTAGCACTTGATAGTGAAGATGGCATCGCAATCATGCGTCATTCCGCTACTCACGTGATGGCTCAAGCTGTTCAAGAAATTAGACCAGACGCAAAGTTGGGCGTTGGTCCTGTAATTAAAGACGGCTTCTACTACGATTTCGATGTTGATACTCCATTTACGCCAGACGATTTGAAGCAAATCGAAAAGCATATGCAGCGCATTATTAAAGAATCTCAAAGCTTCCGCCGCCGCGTTGTAACAGAAGACGAGGCGCGTGCTGAAGAAGCAAATCAACCTTATAAGTTGGAGTTGATTGGAGATAAGGAAGCTGCTCTTGATCCAGCTGCTGCTGGCGAAATTAGCAAGCACGAGCTTAGCATGTACGACAATTTGGATCGCGAAGGCAATAAAGTTTGGAGCGATCTGTGCCGCGGACCTCACTTGCCAAACACTCGCTATATTAAGGCTTTTAAGCTTGAGCGTGTGGCTGCAGCCTACTGGCGTGGCTCGGAGCAGAATCCTATGCTTCAGCGCATTTACGGTACTGCATGGCCTAGCAAGGAAGAGCTTAAGGCTTACACAACTCGCATGGAAGAGGCCGCTAAGCGCGACCACCGTAAGCTCGGCCAAGAGATGGATTTGTTCTCCTTCCCAGATGAGATTGGCCCAGGCTTAGCAGTGTTCCATCCAAAGGGTGCTGCAATTATTAACGCGATGGAAGATTATTCGCGCGAGCAGCATCGCAAGCATCACTACAGCTTTGTGCAAACTCCGCACATTACTAAGGGTGGATTGTATGAGACTTCAGGCCACTTGCAGTGGTATAAGGATGGCATGTATCCTGCAATGAAGCTTGACGAAGAGCGCGACGAAAACGGTAACGTAACTCGCCAAGGTGCAGATTACTACTTGAAGCCAATGAATTGCCCAATGCATAATTTGATCTTCAAGTCTCGCCAGCGTTCGTACCGTGAGCTTCCTTTGCGCTTGTTCGAGTTTGGTACCGTGTATCGCTACGAAAAGTCTGGCGTTGTGCATGGCTTAACTCGCGTGCGTGGCTTGACTCAGGATGATTCGCATATTTACTGCACTCGCGAGCAGATGCGAGACGAGTTGAAGAGCTTGCTCAACTTTGTGCTTGGCCTTCTTAAAGACTTCGGTTTGAACGACTTCTACTTGGAGCTTTCCACTAAGGATGAGCACAAGTTCGTTGGTTCCGACGAGATTTGGGAAGAAGCAACAAACACTTTGGCTGAGGTTGCTAAAGAATCTGGTTTGGAACTCGTGGACGATCCAGGTGGAGCTGCATTCTACGGTCCGAAGATTTCTGTGCAGGCTCGTGACGCAATCGGCCGCACTTGGCAGGTTTCTACTATTCAGCTTGACTTCAACTTGCCTGAGCGCTTTAAGTTGGAGTACATTGCGGCTGACGGTAGCCACCAGCGCCCGGTTATGATTCACCGTGCACTCTTTGGCTCTATTGAGCGCTTCTTCGCGATTTTGCTTGAGCATTACGCGGGCGCGTTCCCAGCATGGTTAGCTCCAGTTCAGGTAACTGGCGTTCCTGTTGCAGACGAGTTCGCTCCACACTTGCAAAAGTTTATTAGCGATTTGGAAGAGAACATGGTTCGTTGCGAAATGGACAGCTCCGACGATCGCTTCGGTAAGAAGATTCGTAACGCTTCCAAGTCTAAAGTGCCTTTCACTTTGATTGCTGGCGAAGAGGATGTGAACAACAATGCTGTGAGCTTCCGCTTCCGCGATGGCAGCCAATTGAACGGCGTTCCTGTTGCTCAAGCTAAAGAGTGGATTCTTTCCATTATTAAGCAGCGCGTTCAGGTCAATACTGCTGAAGATTTCGAACGTTACACTAAGTGATTTAAGTTATAACTTAGGTTCTAACGTAAGTTTCGGTGTAAGCTGAATCTTTAACTAAAAAGCCCACACTTCTTAACGTTGTGTGGGCTTCTTTATATCTAAATCTCTACACCGTTACTTTTTCAGTTCGTTAGCTGAGTTAGTAACGGTGTTTTGCTTATTACCGTTATTTTCTCAGTTGGTTGGCTGAGTTAGTAACGGTGCTTGTATCTTCTTACAGCCGCATGGTTAGTATAAAAGTGTTGTTTGAACACAAGTTTTATTTGCGAGCGCAGGAAGGTTGATTCAATGTTGGAATCGTTACGCAGTGGTTTTAAGCGTGTTATTGATCCTGTTGCAAAATTGTTGGTTCGCCTAGGCGTAAGCGCTAACGCTGTAACAGTTGTTGGCACATTAGCAGTAGTTGTTATATCTTTCGTAACGGCTTTTACAGGACAACTTTTTGCAGGAGCAATATTTCTTACGATTTTCGTACTTGCAGACGGTTTGGATGGCTCAGTTGCTGCACTAACTACTGGTGGCACTCGTTTCGGCGCATTTCTTGACTCAACTCTTGACCGTATTGCAGACTGGTCTTTATTTATGGCAGTGTTCATTTGCTTGTGGCGTGCAAATAATAAAAACGTGTGCATTTGGATGCCGTCCGTTATTGGAATGTCGTTAAAATACGCTGGATTATTTACTTGTTTGATTGCGCTTATGGCTGCTTTCGTAACTTCGTACACTCGCGCTCGCGGTCAGTCAATTTCGGTTGATCCTAAAAGTGGATTGATTACTAGAGCAGATCGTGTGGCTCTAATTCTTGTTGCTATTGGATTATCTGGTATAACTAATCAACTTTTCTGGTTAAGTTGCGCAATGATATTGCTTTCTATTGGTGGTATTGTGACTGTTATTCAGCGTATTCTCGAAGTAAAGCACGGTCTTCAACAAAAAGATAAGTAAAATTGTCGCGAAAGCGCAATAAAATCGTTTCGTTTGATTAATTGTACATTTTAGGAGTATCATGTCAGGTCATTCCAAGTGGGCGACTACCAAGCATAAGAAGGCCGCTATCGACGCAAAGCGTGGCAAGCTTTTTGCCAAGCTTATTAAGAACATTGAAATCGCTGCTCGTTTGGGCGGTGGAGATCCTGATGGTAACCCTACGTTGTACGATGCCATCGTTAAAGCTAAGAAGGCTTCTATGCCTGCCGACAACATCAAGCGCGCGGTGAAGCGTGGATCTGGTGAAGAAGCTGGCGGCGCTAACTACGAGGAGATTGTTTACGAAGGTTACGCTCCTGCAGGTGTTGGCTTGATTATTGAATGCCTTACCGATAACCGTAATCGTGCTGCTGCTGACGTTCGTTCCACTCTTACTAAGGGTAACGGCTCTTTGGCAACAAGCGGTTCTGTGAGCTTCAACTTTGAGCGTAAGGGCTTGATTGAAGTTCCATCCGAAGGCGTTGATTACGATAAGCTTTTCGAAGTTGCTGCAGAAGCAGGTGCTGAGGATGTGGCTGACGATGGTGATGTGTACTCCGTTTACACTGATTCCAGCGATTTGGTTACCGTTCGTAAGGCTTTGCAGGATGCTGGTTTCGACTACGATTCTGCAGATATTATTATGCATCCAAATAACGAAGTTGAGTTAAGCTTTGAAGATGCTCAGAAGGTTTCTCGTTTGATTGATAATCTCGACGACCTTGATGATGTTCAGAATATTTACAGCAACTGGACTGCATCGGATGAAGTTATGGCTCAGCTTGAGGAAGCAGAATAATTTCATATGTTGATTTTGGGCGTTGACCCCGGGCTTACACGCTGCGGGGTCGGCGTGATTGAAGCCGGCGTTTCGCGTCGGCTTTCTTTTATTCACGTCGATGTACTGCGATCTGATCCAAATCTTTCTCAAGATTTGCGTTTGCTTAAGATTTACAATGGTTTAGTTGAAAAGATTGAGCGTTTTTCTCCGGATGCTGTTTCTATTGAGCGTGTTTTCGCTCAGGAAAATCTAAATACTGTTCTAGGCACTGCTCAAGTCGCTGGTCTTGCTATGCTGGCTGCCGCTCAACGCAATATTCCAGTCGCTTTGCATACTCCTACTGAGGTTAAGCTTGCTGTTGCTGGCAACGGCAAGGCGCAAAAGCCTCAGGTTGAGCGCATGGTTGCTCGTCTTCTTGGTCTTAATATGCTTCCAACTCCGGCTGATGCAGCTGATGCTTTAGCTCAGGCAATTTGTCATGCTCTTCGTCCGGAAGGGGCTTTGCAAGGCGGCGAGCGCGAGCAGCATTTAACGCCAGCTCAAAAACAGTGGGCTTTAGCTCAGCGTGCGGCTCGCGGTGTATCTTCTGTCTCTCGAGGCATGTAGGATACCAATAGAACAGATGTTCTATTGTCTGTTTTTTGACTTGTTTGCTGCGTTGTGCTGTGGGCTTTTATTGCTGGAAGGTGAGCGTTTATGATTGGTATGCTTGTTGGTCAAGTAGCGTCTGTTGATGCTCGCACTGCTCTTATTGTTGTTTCAGGCGTTGGTTACGAAACTTATATGCCTTCTCAAGATTTATCTTCTTTGCACGAGGGGCAGGAAGTTCGTGTTTATACTTCTATGCAGGTTTCTCAGGACTCAATAACTTTATACGCTTTTACAACTCAAGCTGCTAAACGCATGTTTTTGCAGGTTCAAAAAGTAAGTGGTATTGGTCCTAAAGTTGCGCTTTCAATTCTTTCTACTCTTAATGTTGATCGTCTTTTGAAAGCTATTTCCGAAGGAGATGTTACTGCTCTTTCTTCCGCACCAGGCTTGGGTAAAAAAGGTGCTCAGAAGATTATTCTGGAGCTTAAAGGTTCTATTGATCTTAACAGTTTATCTGCAGACGTCTCTGACGCTTCAAGCGGCAAAACTATTGATACTGGTATTAGCGCCGTAATTGATGGTCTTGTTTCTCTTGGTTGGCGTCAATCGGATGCTCAAAAAGCTGTTGAACAAGTTTGCGCTGAAAATAATATTGTTGCTCCTGTAACTGAAGCAGATATGCCTAATGTTTTGCGCATGGCATTAACTTTGTTAGATAGGGGCAGATGATTATGTTGTTTAAAAATAAAGCATTGGGGGAGTTGAAATGAGTGATGAATATGCATCTGCACTAAATACTGGTGTTTCGGAAGATTCTTTGCGCATGGTTTCTTCTGCTCCTTTAGCTAATGAGCAGCTTAGTGATGAGGAGCTTCGTCCGCGCGCTTTAGAAGGTTTTATTGGCCAGCCTTTACTTAAAGCACAGTTGCAACTATTTTTGGATGCGGCCAAAAAGCGCGACGTTCCGCCTGACCACATGCTTTTGGCTGGTCCTCCAGGTTTGGGCAAAACTACTCTTGCAATGATTGTTGCAAACGAGCTTCAAGTTCCTATTCGTATTACTTCCGGTCCTGCTATTCAGCATGCTGGAGATTTAGCTTCTATTCTCAGCGCTTTGGACACTGGCGAAGTTTTATTTATTGACGAAATTCACCGTCTTCCGCGTGCTGCCGAAGAGTTGCTTTATATTGCGATGGAAGATTTTCGCGTTGACGTTATGGTTGGTAAAGGTCCTGGAGCATCTTCAATACCGCTTACTTTGCCACGTTTTACAGTAGTTGGCGCTACTACTCGCGAAGGCATGCTTCCTTCTCCATTGCGCGCTCGCTTTGGTTTTACAGCTCACCTTGATTTTTATCCTCACGAAGAGCTAGAAAAGCTTATTGAACGTTCGGCTAAAGTTCTTGGAATTAATCTTAAAGATCAGGCTGCTAAAGAATTATCTTTGCGATCTCGTGGAACTCCTCGTATTGCGAATCGTTTACTTAGGAGAGTGCGCGACTGGGCGATTGTTCACGACTTGGATTGTGTAAATCAAGATGCTGTTGTTGAAGCTTTAGCATTGTATCAAATTGATACTCAGGGTTTAGATAGGCTCGATATTGCGGTTCTAAAAGCAATGGTTTGCCAATTTAATGGAGGACCGGTTGGTCTTAATAATTTGGCTGCAATGGTAGGTGAAGAAGCGGAAACTGTTGAAACTGTTTGCGAGCCGTATTTGGTTCGTGAAGGATTCTTAATTCGTACACCTAAAGGTCGTGTTGCAACTGCTAAAGCTTGGGAGCATTTGGGTTTGAAAGCTCCTAGTAATGTCAGCTAGATGGCTTAAAATAATTGTCTTGGACGGCATTTCGGCCGTCTTATGGTTGGACACTTAAGGAGTTTATTGTGCCTCAATTTTTCCAGCAGTACGGTCTTCTTATTGCGCTTATCGTAGTAATGGTTGTTATGATGTGGTTCCAAACTCGCAATGCTAAAAAGCGTCAGAATGAAATGCGTTCATTCCATGAATCTTTGCAGCCAGGTACTGAGGTTATTACAATCGGCGGAATTATTGGCAAGATTGTAAGCGTAGATATGCAGTACGAAGAAATCGTTATTGATTCTGAAGGTAGCTTAATGCGCGTGTCCTTTAGAGCTGTAAACAGGTTGTATGTACGTCCTGCATTTATTAGCGACGAAGAAGCTGAAGCAAACGAAAAAATGGAAGCCAAAGCTGATATCGAAGAAACTGATAAACAAGATGTTTCTAAGCCAACTGCTGAGTCCACTGAAGAAGACAGCGCAGTAGCGGCTCTCATGACGACTGCTATAAATTAATTATGTAATACTTGAAGTTGTGATGTGTGATGCGGTTCATGCTTCACACATCACACGAACATGCGTATACTTTCCTCATATTCTTAAAAACAGGTTGCAACGAAAAGAACGTTAGGATTATGACAACAACGGATATTACAGCAAAATCGTTGAGAACAGTAAGTAAAGATGATTCAGATTATCTTGCTTCATTAATTCGTACCGTTCCGGGATTTCCAAATCCGCATATTATATTCCGCGATTTTCTACCAATATTTTCTAACGCACGCGCTTCTCGTATTCTTGTTGACTCTTTAGTAGACGCTTTGCCTACTGAGCCTGATTCAATCGACTTAATTGCAGGTCTTGAAGCTCGCGGCTTTCTTTTCGGCCCACTTTTAGCAGAACGTTTAGGCAAAGGTTTTCTTGCTATTCGTAAAGCTGGTAAGCTTCCGCCTCCAGTTATTAGCGAATCTTATATGCTTGAATACGGTCAGGCTAGTATTGAAATCGAAAATGATGCTATTAAACCTGGCCAGCGTGTTCTTATTGTAGATGATCTTATTGCAACTGGAGGAACTGCTAAAGCAGCTGCAAATATTGTTAAAAAAGCTAAAGGTCAAGTTGCAGGATTTAGTTTCGTGATTGAACTTACTGGCATTAGTGGAATGAACGATTTAGAGGATTATCCGTGCAGCAGTTTAATGACTATGCCTGCGTAGGGTTTAGCAAAATATAAACAATTTAAAGCAGTAGGATTATTTTACTAAGATTAGTTTTGCACGTTTGAAATAGTACTGAAAGGAGAAGCTATGGTTGAAAAACTTAAGTCATCCTTAATCAGTGTATCTAAAGGTGTAATTACTCCGTTTATTGTAATTTTTGTTTTTTCTCTTACAATAGGACTTTTCTTATCTCTTACTTTACTTATAGTTTCTATTGAAGAAGGAACCGGTAATCTTTCTGATTCCGCAATGTCTATGACTTGGGCTGTATTTATGTTCGCTCAAGGAATTGGTCTTACTTTTGACAATTGTGTGCTAACAATAACTCCTTTAGGTTTAACAATTTTGCTTATAGCTTCCCTTTCTAGCCTAATTAGAAAAGTTGAAGGCGGCTCTACAGCATACGTAACAGGTACCGTATTTTGGGTTGCTATTAACGTAATTCTTTCGCAAAATACGCATATAACTTTGGTTGATTCTGTTCCTGTTATTATTTTCAAAACAGCTTTAATATACTTAATATCTTTGTTTATTGCTGTTTTCCCTCGCAGCTTAGTTTATAAAACTCTTAAGCAGCGTTATAAACAAGTGTGTCCTGAATTTGCGCAAAAAAATATTCGCATAATTAAACGATCATCAGTTATTTTATTTGCAATATACTCGGCTGTAGCGTTAGTAACTGTAATAGTTTGGTGCTGCACGAATATCGGTTCTGTTAATTCTTTCTTCATAAAACTCGGTATGCAAAACGGTTCGCGTATTCTTACGTCAATTGCATGCCTAGTGTGGTTGCCAAATATAGCTATTTGGGCTTTGTCTTGGATTTGCGGAGCAGGATTTAGTATTGGGAAAGTTGCGCATTTTACTTTGGCTTCCTCAATGCATAAATCTTTGCCACCTGTGCCAGTTTTTGGAATATTTCCCGAATCAGTATCCGATTCTTTATACCGAAACGCAATATTGAGTATTATTCCAATAATTTGTTTTGCGGTAATACTTTTAGCAATATTGCATAAACGCGGTTGTGGCTTGCGTTTGAAAAATATTAAAGATAAAGAAGAGCTTAAAGCTTTCGCTATAGGTTTAGCTCAGGCAGCTGCAGTAAGTATTTGCATCGCTTCTTTAATAACAATTATTTTTACTATTGTTTTTGCTTTAGCCAACGGATCTTTAGGAGAGTACAGGCTTTCTTTTGTTGGAGTTGACATTGTTGAAAGCACTAGGGCTGTAGGCCATCTTACTCTTTATGCTGTTTGTGCAGCGTGGCTTATTGCAGTTCTTGGAATATTGTTATCTTGCGCAATTCGTTGCCTTTTTTCTATGCTGCTTAATAAAAATTCTGCGCAAAACAAAACTTTTAATGTTGAAGCTGAAACTACTTCTGATCCTGCAGAAGATAATACAAATAAAACAGATACCGAATTAATACAACGAAAATCACCTTTGTCTTTGAAAAAAGCCGCTCCTAGAACGGTTTCATCAAAGACCAAAATAAAATAAATTCCTCACTACTATTTTAGGAAGGATGACCGCCGTGCAACAGACACATAGCCAAGAATCAAATGCAAATGTTCTGATAACCACAGGGGGAAGGTCGGTTCGACGAGTTCTTGTTTCGGTTTTTCATAAAGAAGGACTTGAAACTCTCGCTAAAGCATTTATTCAGGCAGGTACTCAAGTAGTGTCAACCGGTTCAACAGCGTCAAAGCTTATAGAACTTGGTGTAAAAGTTACCGAAGTTTCTGCAGTCACTGGATTTCCAGAAAGCTTAGATGGTAGGGTAAAAACTTTGGATCCGCATATTCATGCAGGAATTTTAGCGGATATGAATAATGCGGATCATGTAAAGCAGCTTGAAAATCTTAATATAAAGCCGTTTGATGCAGTCGTTGTTAACCTTTACCCATTTGTGGATACGGTAATGAGCGGCGCAGATCGAGATTCTATTATTGAAAAAATTGATATTGGTGGACCTTCTATGATTAGGGCTGCTGCTAAGAATCACAAATCTGTTGCAGTTATTACGGATCCTAAAGACTACCAGCTTCTTGCAGACCGTATTATTTCCGGAGAAGGTTTTAGTTTGCAAGAGCGTGAGTATCTTGCTGCAAAAGCTTTTGAGCATACTGCGGCTTACGATGCTGCTATTTCTCAGTGGACTACAACTGCATGGCCAAAGCCAGAAAGTCTTAGCGCAATTAAGGAAGATACTGAAAGCAATGCAGAAAACAATGTTGCAAGCAATACTGAAGCAGCAAAGAAATGCATTTCGCTTCCTTCAAACTACACGCGCACCTGGCGTTTGGAACATGAGCTTCGCTACGGTGAGAATCCTCACCAGCAAGCTGGATTGTATGTTGACCCATTGCATAAGGGTGGACTCGCTCAAGCTGAGCTTCTTGGCGGAAAACCAATGAGCTACAACAATTACGTTGATGCTGATGCTGCTTGGCGTGCGGTTTGGGATTTTGCTCCACAAATTGCTGTTGCTGTTTGCAAGCATAATAATCCTTGTGGCTTAGCAATTGGATCTACTGCAGCTGAAGCTCATAAAAAGGCTCACGCTTGCGATCCTGTAAGCGCTTACGGTGGTGTAATTGCCGCTAATACCACAGTGACTTTGGAAATGGCAGAAAGTGTGCGACCAATTTTCACTGAGGTTATTGTGGCTCCAGACTATGAGCCAGAAGCTTTGGAATTGCTTCGCACTAAGAAGAAGAATCTTCGAATTCTTAAGGTTGCAACTCCACCTGTTTTGGATTTGCAAGTGCATCCTATTGACGGCGGTGCTTTAGTGCAGTCGGCAGATAAGATTGATGCTTTTGGAGACAATCCAGAAAACTGGACTTTGGTTTCCGGTGATCCTGCAGACGTTGATACATTGCGCGACTTGCAATTTGCGTGGCGCTCGCTTCGTTGCGTAAAGTCTAACGCTATTTTGCTTGCGCGCGACAATGCTACTGTTGGCATTGGCATGGGTCAGGTTAATCGCGTGGATTCTTGCCATTTGGCTGTTGAACGCGCTAACACTTTGGCTGACGGCGTTGAGCGTGCTAAGGGAGCTGTTGCAGCTTCCGACGCGTTCTTCCCGTTCGCTGACGGCCCTCAGATTCTTATTGAAGCGGGCGTTAGTGCAATTGTTCAGCCAGGCGGCTCTATTCGCGACGAGGAAGTGTTCGAAGCTGCACGTTCTGCCGGAGTAACAATGTACGTAACTGGCACTCGTCACTTCTTCCACTAAATTCTCGTAATTTAGTAAGTAAGTAAAATAAGTAAATTCATATTCTAAAAATGCAGCGTTTGATAACTTCAAGCGCTGCATTTTTTGTTTTTCTGTAAAACAACTTGTGTTTTATTATTGCAAGTTATGTATTATACAAGTATGACAAATAGCGAGCAGCAGACTAAGGATAGTAAAACTGAACATCCGTATGTGTCGGAAAAGTCTGAAGGAAAACCTTACGCTGAGTGGATTGTTGCAGCTATTGTTGCAACAAGCGCAATACTAGCTTTTCTTGGATACGCAACAGCCGCCACAGTTGTTGTTGCTGTGACGGCTGTTACTCTCGGTGTTATTCGTTTATTAATGCGTCAACGCAGTCCTTGGAAGGTCAGATCTGTTAGATTTGATTCTTTCATAAGTATTGCGCTAGGCATTGGTTTATTTATAACTTATGCTTCAATCTCATTATTGCTGTAAAAGCTAATTATTTTGGTTTGCTTCAGCAGCAGTTTTATCGAAATCAATATTGATTTCATGTTCGCTGTATTTAGCATCAGGCTCTTCAATATTGGACAGAGAATGATGCTTTTGATACAAAGCGTTAGTGTCATTTTCAAACCCTGCTAAAGTTTTATCTTCCGAAACAGCAAGAAGCTTTGTTAAAAGAATAATAAAACCAACAAGCGCGGCGGCAAAAATTGGAGCAATCCAAAAAACCCACAACTGAGTTAATGGCTTAACTTCAAGCTCTTTAAAGTTTGCAAAAATCGCAATGCCTGTAGAACGTGCAGGATTAAGACCCGAACCTGTAATCTGGTAGGTAATAAGAGTTGCAGCTGCGTAAGCAATGCCCATGTGAGTGGAATAACCGCAATTGGTCTTGCCGTTATCTTTTGTGTAATTCATTGCTGTAGCAACAATTATTGCAACTGCAATTACTTCAACCAATAAGGCCGTAATAACGCCGAAGGAAGAGTTTACGCTCTTTAGCTGCGTTGCAGAAATAGAGCCTTGTTCGAAACCGTTTACAACAGGAGCGAACCAGTTAGCATCTTTCACCATTTTTGTTTGAGGCAAAATGAACACAAAAGCGCCCGCTGCCAAAATGGAGCCAAGAACTTGCGCAATAATATAGCAAGGGCCTTCCAAATACGATGTGCGTCCTGTAAACATGGATGCAATAGTTACAGCAGGATTAAGTTGTCCGCCAGAAACTTTGGATGCAATAGAAATTGCTGCAGCATACGCAACGCCTGTGCCTACTGCAATCATAAGCAAATTAATGCCGTACATTGCTGTTGATAGTGAATAAAAAGTGTAAATTGTGAACATTAATAGCGCTGTAGCAATAAACTCGGTTGCTATTTTAATAGCAAGTGGAGAGTCACTTTTAGCTTCTTCAGAAGTTGTTTCCGGTGCTTCAATCATAGTTTTCCTTACTTTAATACGTGTTGCTGTATAGTTTGCAACTTATTAAAACAACTGCTATAGTATCACGGCCATGCCATACGGTAGCATAGAAAAAGTGGTAATTTTCTTATTTATCACAAATTGCGAAAGTAATACAAAATTATAAGTAATAGCGAATTGTTTGATTTAGCGCTTAAAAATAACTTATTTGCGCATGTTTTGTTAAACAATTCATGAGGTCACGTTGGGAGAACGATGCCAAACGCATATTCCCGCGCCAATCAGGCGCATTCAGATGACAACAACGCCATTCGACTGCAGAAGCTGCTTGCTGAAGCGGGATTTGGTTCAAGACGCAAATGTGAGGAGATTATTCTCGATGGGCGTGTTGAAGTAGATGACGAATTGGTTACAACACTTGGTATTCGCGTAGATCCGAAGCGTCAGAAAGTGCGCGTTGATGGATCTCGAGTAAAGTTCAACACGCAGCTCGTAACTCTCGCATTGCATAAGCCTAAGCGAGTTTTGAGCGCAATGGACGATCCTAAAGGTCGTTTTACTTTAAGGGATATTGTTGGTGACAAGTACGAGCGAATCTTCCACATGGGTCGCTTGGACTACGATTCTGAAGGTCTTATTTTAATGACCAACGATGGCGAGTTAAGCCAGCATGTTATGCACCCAAAGTATGAGGTTGAAAAAACTTATATTGCAACGCTTGAAGGCAAAATTAACGGCATGGTTTGCCGCCGCTTGGTTTCTCAAGGCGTAAATCTTGAAGACGGTTGGATTAAGCTAGACCGTTGCGCAATAATCGACCAAAATCACGACACAACTATGGTAAAAGTCGTTTTGCACTCTGGTAAGAATCGTATTGTGCGTAGAATTTTTGGAGCTGTTGGATTCCCTGTAAAGCGCTTGGTTCGTACGCAAATCGGCCCTATTAAATTGGGGGACTTAAAAGCTGGATCTTACAGAGTGCTTTCTCAAACAGAAGTGCGTTCTCTTTCTAAGGAGGTTGGCCTGTGATTTGTGTAGCAATTGATGGACCAGCAGGAGTAGGTAAGTCTTCCACTTCTCGCGCTTTAGCACAATACTACGGTTTTGCGTATTTAGATACGGGAGCTATGTATCGAGCTGCTGCATGGTGGTGCTTAAAGCAGGGTATTGATTTAAGCACTCAGATTGAATTAGACGATGAAGGTCAGTCTGTAAATCATGCTGATTTCGAACGTTTTAACCAAATTGTTGAAGCCGTTGGAGCATTATTTACTGAAAGCAATGCCGACTTTAGTGTGGATCCTAAAAATCCTGTAGTAACTGTCGAAGGTGAGGATATTAGCGAAGAGTTGCGCAGCTGTGAAGTTTCTTCGCACGTATCTACCGTTTCTTCAATTCCTGCAGTTCGCCGCATGCTTATTGCAGCACAGCGCGCCTATATTGCAGCAGAGTCTACAGAAGACTCTTTCTCTAAAGGTGAGGGCATTGTTGCGGAAGGCCGCGATATTACTACTGTTGTAGCTCCTAATGCGCAAGTTCGAGTGCTTCTTACAGCTCGTGAGGAAGTGCGTCAAGCTCGCAGAAACAAGCAGGAGATTTCTAAAGAAAGTTTGCAAAATAATCAATCTTTAGAGGAAGATGATATTCGCGCTCGTGACGCTAAAGATGCTAAAGTTACGCATTTTCTTCAAGCTGCAGACGGCGTTACAACGCTCGATAATTCAGATTTGACTTTTGAGCAGACTCTTGACGCGCTTGTTGAGATTGTCGATGCTGCTATTGAGCAGGACGAGTACGATCGTTACGCTGCAAATCTTGAAGGCTACGATCTTGACGATGAAGACCGCGCGCTTCTTCGAGGTGACGTAGCAAATCAGGACGATGCGAAAAACACTAAAGCAGTTGGTGTAATCGCCGTTATTGGCCGACCAAACGTTGGAAAATCAACGCTTGTAAACCGTATTTTAGGTCACAGAGTTGCTGTTGTTGAAGATACTCCAGGTGTTACGAGAGATCGCGTAAGCTACGATGCTGAGTGGGCTGGAACTAACTTTAAGCTGGTTGACACTGGCGGCTGGGAAGCAGACGTTGAAGGAATTGATTCTTCTATTGCTCAGCAGGCTCAAGTAGCAGTGCGTTTAAGCGACGCTGTAATTTTCCTTGTTGATGGTCAAGTTGGTTTAACAGCCACCGACGAGCGCATTGTTTCAATGCTTCGTGCTGCAGGAAAGCCTATTACTTTGGCTGTTAACAAGGTTGATGACGCTAGAAGCGAATATTTGACTGCAGAGTTTTGGAAGCTTGGAATGGGCGAGCCGTACGGAATTTCTGCAATGCACGGCAGAGGCGTTGGAGATTTGCTTGACGCGGCAATTAGCTCTTTGAAAAAAGCGAATAAAACTTCAGGATTCTTAACTCCACAAGGTCTTCGTAGGGTTGCCTTAGTCGGGCGTCCAAACGTTGGTAAGTCTTCGCTTTTGAACCATTTAGCTCACGAAGAGCGTGCTGTTGTAAACGATTTGGCTGGAACTACTCGAGATCCTGTTGATGAGGTTGTGCGAGTTGACGGCGAAGACTGGCTGTTTATTGATACGGCTGGTATTAAGCGCAGGCCTCATAAGCTTACTGGCGCCGAATATTATTCTTCGCTACGAACGCAGGCTGCTATTGAGCGTTCTGAGCTTGCTTTGATTCTTTTTGATTCTTCCGTTCCTATTGCGGAGCAGGATCTAAAAGTTATGAGCCAAGCGGTTGACGCAGGTCGCGCAATCGTACTTGTGTTTAACAAGTGGGATTTGATGGACGAGTTTTCCAGGCAGCGCATGGAACGCTTGTGGAAGACTGAGTTTGATCGCGTTACTTGGGCTGAGCGCGTAAATCTTTCTGCAAAAACAGGCTGGCATACGAATCGACTTGCTCGCGCTATGCGAACAGCTTTAGACAGCTGGGATAAGCGCATTCCAACAGGAAAGCTCAACGCTTTCTTAGGTCGTATTCAGTCTGCTCATCCGCATCCTTTGCGAGGCGGAAAGCAGGCGCGAATATTGTTTGCAACCCAGGCATCTACTCGCCCTCCACGTTTCGTAATATTCGCAACAGGCTTCTTAGAGCACGGATACCGTCGCTTTATTGAGAGATCTCTTCGCGAAGAGTTTGGATTCGAGGGAACTCCTATTCAAATCTCCGTAAAAGTGCGAGATAAAAAGAAGCGCAAATAAAGCGTAATTAAGTCGTAAGTAAAGCGCGATTAAAGCGTAAGTAAAGTAGGAGCGTAGTATGACTGAATTGGGCGAATTAGCTCTTGATTTGCATCATGCTAGCGAAGACGAGATTTTTCAAGCATTTGTTGATTGGGTTAAAGATAACAAACACGTAGATTTGTGGCCGCATCAAGAAGAATCCATTATGGATTTGCTTGCAGGAGACCATGTTATTTTAAACACTCCAACAGGTTCCGGGAAATCTCTAGTCGCCCTTGGCATGCATTTCGCTGCACTCACTACAGGCAGACGCTCCTACTATACTGCGCCAATTAAAGCGCTTGTATCCGAAAAATTCTTCGACTTGGTTGCTATTTTTGGGCGAGACAATGTTGGTATGATTACTGGCGACTCGCATATTAACGCGGATGCTCCAATAATCTGCTGCACGGCGGAAATCTTAGCAAACCAAGCGTTAAGAGAAGGCGTAAACGCAGAAGTTGACTGCGTTGCAATGGATGAATTCCACTACTATGGTGACCCTGAACGCGGCTGGGCTTGGCAAGTGCCTCTACTTACGCTTCCAAATACGCAATTCTTACTTATGAGCGCAACTCTTGGAGACGTAACGGAGATTGCGGAACGCTTAGAAAAAACAACAAAAAGAAGCGTTGATATTATTGCAGATGCGCCAAGACCAATCCCGCTTGAATACGAGTACACGGATAAGCCGCTTGCCACAACTGTAGAACTCTTATTCAACAAGGGTTTAACGCCAATCTATGTAGTTCATTTTTCGCAAGATGCAGCTCTTGAAACAGCGCAAGCGCTCGCAAGCACGGGAGTTTCAAGCAAAGAGCAGCGAGATAAAATTGCTCAAGCAATTAAAGGCACAAAGTTTACTACAGGCTTTGGCAAAATTTTGCAAAGAATACTTAGAACCGGCGTTGGAGTTCACCATGCTGGTATGCTTCCACGCTACCGCAGACTCGTAGAACAGCTGGCTCAGCAAGGACTGCTACCAGTTATTTGCGGCACAGACACTCTTGGTGTTGGTATTAATGTGCCAATTCATTCTGTTGTGCTTACGGCTCTTACAAAATTTGATGGGAATCGTAGTCGAAAGCTTCGCGCTCGCGAGTTTCATCAAATTGCAGGCCGTGCAGGCAGAATGGGATTTGATACCGAGGGCTTAGTTGTTAGCGAGGCTCCAGAGTTTGAGATTGAAAACGCGCGAGCTATTGCAAAAGCTGGTAACGATCCTAAAAAGCTTAAAAAAGTTAAGCGTAAGAAGGCTCCAGAAGGCTTTGTAGTTTGGGGCGAGCCAACGTTTACTAAGCTTATTGAAAGCGCGCCTGAAACTTTGAATCCTCATATGGTTGTAACTCACTCAATGATTTTGAACGAAGTTACGCAAGGTGGAGATGCTAAAGCGCGTGTGCAAAAACTTATTGAAGATAGCGCTCAAAAGCCGCAAGATAAAGAAAAACTTCTTGAACGTTGCGACGATATTTTCCAAACTCTGCTCGATACTCAAGTTATTGAACGCATAGAGCGCGCGGACGGTTCTTGCGATTATGAGCTTGATGTTGCAATGCCTGAAGGCTTTGCGCTGGATCAGCCGCTTTCTCCGTTCTTGCTTGCTGCTTTGGAATTGTTAGATCCAGAGTCTCAAAGCTACGCACTTGACGTAATTTCTATGGTTGAAGCAACTCTGGATGATCCTAAGCCTGTGCTTCGTGCTCAAGAGCGCAAAGCTCGCGATGCTGCAATGGCTGGTATGAAAGACGATGGCATTGACTACGAGGAGCGCATGGAACGCTTAGCTGAAGTTAGCTATCCTAAGCCTCTTGAAGACTTGCTAACTCCTGCTTTTGCGCAGTATCGCAAAGACGTGCCGTGGGCGAACGACTACTGGATTAAGCCTAAATCTGTGCTTCGAGACATGGTTGAAACGGCTTCTGATTTTACTGGCTACATTTCTCGTTATGGCATTGCTAGAAGTGAGGGAACGCTTCTTCGCTACCTTTCGGACGCTTACCGTTCGCTCGCTCGCACTGTGCCAGAAGACATGCTTAACGAAGAATTGCGCGATATTATTTCGTGGCTTCGTCTTGTTGTGCGCTCTATTGATTCTAGTCTTGTTGACGAGTGGGAGAGTGCAGGAGGATCGGACGCTGAAGCTAATGCTGTAACTACAGCTGCGCCTGGAACTTCTGAATCTGTAGTTGAAGATCGTCGTGGACTTATTGTTTTGATTCGAAACGCAATGTTCCGACGTGTGCAACTTATGGATTTGGAAGATGCGGAAGCTTTAGGAGAGCTTGACAAGGCTTGGGGTTACGGCGTTCACGAGTGGAATGATGTGCTTGACGACTATTACGACGAGCATGAGTATGTTGGAATAGACGCCAAAGCTCGAAGCGGCGACTTGTTTATTCTTGACGATTCGCTAGAGAAGAGTGAGCACTCGTGGAAAGTGCGGCAGATTATAGACGATTCTGACGGGGATCATAATTGGGCTATTACTGGCATTGTTGATTTAGATACAACGCAAGATGAAGGCGAAGTTGTGTTCTTCGATTACCAAGTTTCGCACGTCTAGTGTTGTAAACTTGTTTTAGTTTGTAACCAACAACTAGAATCGAACGTTTGTTCTATACGTATTGTAAGCTGGTATTTATGGAGCAGGATTTATTTGCAGCAAGTAGCGCGCCTAGCGATGTAACGCGTCCGTTAGCTGTGCGCATGCGACCGAGCCGCATTGAAGACGTGTTGGGGCAAAATCACGCTCTAAAAGAAGGCTCTCCTTTGCGAAGGCTTGCGAATCCTCAGTCGAAAGGTTCTCTTACTGCTCCAAGTTCTGTTGTGCTCTTTGGCCCTCCAGGAGTTGGAAAAACTACGTTAGCATATATTGTTGCTCGCCAGTCTGGTCGCGTGTTTGAAGAGCTTTCTGCTGTAACTTCTGGTGTTAAAGATGTTCGTGCCGTGCTTGACCGCGCGCATGAGCGTTTAGTTAGCAAAGGTCAAGAAACGGTTCTGTTTATTGACGAAGTTCATCGTTTTTCTAAATCGCAGCAAGATGCTCTGCTCCCAAGCGTAGAAAATCGTGACGTAACTTTTATTGGAGCAACCACAGAAAACCCAAGTTTTTCAATCATTAAGCCGCTTTTAAGTAGGTCTGTTGTTGTTAAACTTGACTCTCTTAGTGTTGAAGATTTGCATACTCTTATAGAACGAGCAGTAACTAGCGAAAATGGGCTAAACAATCAGCTTAAAATCGACGAAGACGCAATAGATTCAATTATTCGTTTAAGCGGGGGAGACGCTCGTAAAACTCTTACTATTTTAGAAGCTGCGGCAGGAGCAATAACAGGAGATTTAGCGCTGCAGCATGGCAAAAAGAAACCTGTTATTACTGCAGATATTGTGTCTAATGTAATGGACACTACCACAGTTCGCTACGACAAAGATGGCGACGATCATTACGATGTGATTTCTGCTTTTATTAAGTCGATGCGCGGAAGCGATGTTGACGCTTCTTTGCATTACTTAGCGCGAATGCTTCGAGCTGGGGAAGACCCGCGTTTTATTGCAAGGCGAATTATGATTGCTGCTGCCGAAGAAGTTGGTATGGCAGCCCCACAAATTTTGCAAGTAACTGTTGCAGCAGCTCAAGCCGTAGCTTTAATCGGAATGCCGGAAGCGCGCATTATTCTTTCCGAAGCTGTGATTGCTGTAGCAACCGCGCCTAAATCAAACGCAAGCTACAATGCTATAAATCAGGCTTTGCAAGATGTTGATGCTGGAAATATTGGTCAAGTGCCTCTTCATTTGCGAAACGCTCCAACGAAACTAATGAAAAGCTGGGGAAACCACGAAGGATACCAGTATGCGCACGATTATCCAGGAGCTGTAGCATCCCAACAGTACATGCCAGACGAGCTTGTTGGCCGCGAATACTACCATCCAACGAATCGTGGCTACGAGCACGAGCTAACTCAACGCTTATCTCAAATTCGCAATATACTTCATGAGTCTAAAGAAAGTAGAGATGTTGGTAATGAAAAATAATAATGCTTTTCTGTATTATTGCATATCAACAGTTGTGCTTATTTGCATGCTTACAACATGGGTTGTGTATATTCGCTTCACTGTAGACACTGTGCAAAACAGTGGTTTTTCGCTGAAAAATGTTATGAACAACAATGCTGTAACAGCTGTAGTTGAACCAAATAAGTCAGATAATGCTCTTGCTTTAGCAGGTCGTGCTTATAAAAACGTGATTGAAAATCTACACGGAAAATACAAGTTCAAAAATGTTCCAGATTCCTTCGGATATTACTACGATTTATGGGATTTGGATAATGATAAGATTCCAGAACTTATTGTAACTGCAAGGAAAAAATTAGGCTACGATGATGATAAGCCGCGTTTTACTAAAGTATTTTCTTTTGATGGCAAAAAAATTTTTGAGTCGCAGTTAATTGAAGATTTAGAACCGTCTCATGATGGCGAATTCTCAGAAACATTAATGTATGATCATAATCACAATGGCATAGTTGTATATCATTTATTTGATGGGCTTAAAGTTCGTCGTGATACTTATAAGCTTACTGAAGATTATAAGTTTAAATTAGATTCAAGTGTTGAAGATAATTCGGCAGATCCTAGCAATGTAGGCGATCTTGATGCAATGTTTGTTGATGTTAAAAATCTTAAGCCTGTAGACAATCTCATAAATAATATGACTCTTAGCGAAAAAGAGAAGAAACACAATAAGTATATTCAAGATTTACGAGATGATGGATACACCATTCTTACAGGCAATGTTCAAGAGATGAATATTGACGAAGTAAAGCAAACAGCACAACCGGATGCGATTTTAGATGATTATTCTTACTATTTCGATATTCATGAAAAAATTATTTATACAGTAAATATGCCGTACAAAACCATCATAACTGTTGGAGTTGATGGAAAAGGTACTCCAGTTCCTGACACATACGTTTACAAACGTTTCTTTGTTAGTCCTAAAGCCGGAGAAATGAAAGATTATGTAGGAAAGAACGTAACTATAGCAGTTAAAAAAGCTACTTCAATACACTTTACCATAGAACCAGATTACGAAGACCCTAGCTACAACGCTCTAAAAATCATTACAGACTAAACGAAACTGAAGGTTTACGCGTTATCAAATCGTGCTACTAGAATCATGGTTAAGAATTTTACTTAAGAGAGATTGGTTGATTCGAAGACTGAGTCAGCGATGCTTATTTTGTATCACGCTTAAGATGGAGGTTTATTATGAGCAAAGCTAAAAGTTACTTTTGTGGATTTGTTGTAATTGCAATACTAGCCGGTTTATTCTATTGCGTTCAGCACAATGGATCTTTTAGTGGCGTGCGAAATGCTCTTAATATAAAGCCAGATCTTAACGCTATTAGCGAAAAGTGTAATCTGCCAATAAAGCATAGCTATGCTCTTGGTGGGGCTAAAGCGATTGTAAAAGTTGGAACAGGCGACGCTTTTGAAAAAGATGCATCATGCGTACTAAATGAGTTTCCGTCCGCTGAAAAAAATCGTAAAAAATTAGAGAATATACTTTACAAAAATGGTAGCCCCTTCGATATGAGTGATGACAATCATATTTTTATTGTTAGTGACCCATGTTCTGTAATAATTTTCCCAACTACTGCTGGCGATGTGATGATTGTTGGAGATGCTAGTAATCTTTCTCACATTGACAACAACTCGCTTATGGCAGGTTTAATGAAAGATGTTTCTTCCAATTACGGTGACTAAATTTACGTATAACACGTACAAACCTTATATAACCTGCGTTGCATAAAAACTATTAGTTGTTGTGCAGCTTGTCGAAAGTAGAGATGTTTGCGATGAAGAAGAATAATGCTTTTCTGTATTATTGCGTATCAACACTTGTGCTTATTTGCATGCTTACAGCATGGGTTGTGTATGTTCGCTTCACTGTAGACACTGTGCAAAACAGCGGTTTTTCGCTGAATCATGTTGCGAGCAATACCATAAGCGCCATTACGAAACCGCATACTCGCAATACTGACGATATTCTTTCTCAAGCAGGCAAAGAGTACAAAAAGGTGCTTGAAAATATTCATGGAAAGTATAAGTTTAAAAATGTCCCAGATTCTTTCAAATATTACTATTCGCTTTGGGATATAAACAATGACAAAATTCCTGAGTTGATTGTAACAGCTGCAATAAATAAAGATGGTTATTCAATATTTAATTGCGCGCAAGTTGAATGTAGTGGAAATAATGTAACAGTTGCACGAGTATTTTCATATGATGGCAATAAATTAGTTGTTCCTTCAAAAATACTCAGTTATTCAAAAGGAACTATGATGTTCGAAAGGCATCATAATGGTATTGTTTTCTTTGCAGATAAACCTCCAGCTGATTATCCTAATGATCCTAAATGGTTTGATGATCGTCATTTTCCGTGGGAAAAAACAACGTATAATCTGAGTAGTAACGATATATCTGAAAAATCTGATTTTATTGAATATCCATATGATACGGATAAAACTAAAGGAACTGATGAATTAGGAAAAGTAACTGCACCTTATTACTTGGAAAGTGATGATTTCACTGAAATTAATAAGCTAGCAAACATAACTGCATTAACTTCAAAAGAACGTCAGCATGAAGAGGAAATACTAAAATGGCGCGAACAAGGATACCAAGTGTACGATGGAACTATTTCCGAAGAAAACTTTGAAGATCACGAAGCAACTGTTTTCTTATTTGATAAGAAAATTCCTATTGTAACTGCTACTCATGGTACAGATTCTGCTTTGTGCCCTCCGTTGCCAATTGACACAAAAGGCTTGTTGTTACGTGATACTGGCAATGATTTTGGTGTTTTAGATAGCTATTTTTCGAAGTATAGTAATACCGGAGAAAAGCTCACCATAGCTTTTAAAAGTTTCTATTACGGAGGGATATCTAATGACGATGCAGAATTAGCAGACGCTGCTGATTATCGTCATATTATTCCGTAATATGCAGTGAGCGCAGCATTACAAAACTTTCTGTTCCTATGAAGTGATACAGGTAAATGCACATAGTTATATAGATTAAAGTGCTCCATGAATGTTGAACCGCCTCAGCAGTTTTTCAATCATGGAGCATTTTTTATTTACGAATTATCGCAAAATATAAAAATATTAAGAGAAAGTTTTATTCACGCACAAGCATAATGTGTTCAACGCTGTCTAGTGTAGAGACGCGGAACAGCACAAAACGATTTCCGATTACTTGCACAACTTCGGCGCCAAGCTTTTGAGCAAGAGTTTCAGCTGCTTCTTTGGCGCTTAATCCGGAACCATCTTGCACAGCGCACTTCATAAGTTCGTGGTACTGCATGGTTTCGTCTGCTTGCTTTACGGCCGCATCAGTAATGTCGTTTTTACCAACGTACAAAAGTGGGCTTAGCGTATTAGCAAGTGCGCGAAGCTGCTTAGTCTGCTTTTTAGTCAATGCCATAAGGCGTCCTTTCGCATGCAAGTTTAATCA
The DNA here is from genome assembly GCF_048545135.1 of Gardnerella bretellae. Lineage (NCBI taxonomy): Bacteria > Bacillati > Actinomycetota > Actinomycetes > Bifidobacteriales > Bifidobacteriaceae > Gardnerella > Gardnerella bretellae. The sequence continues at coordinate 57,078 of NZ_JBKQXU010000004.1, read as the reverse complement.
AGTTTAATTAAACAAAAGTATTGCATAAGTTACATAAGTGCTTAACGGATTATACAGTATCTTGCGAATTATTTCACACCCAAATGGCAACATGCGTATTTTGCTATGCATAATTTTGTTCTGTATAACATTTATAAACTCATAGCAATAATAGCGCTTATAACGAAAATCGTAATCGCCAATAACAGCACATCTTTTGCGCGCACTTTCAGCGTGTGCAAATGAGACCTTGTTGCGCTTGGCGTGTAGCAGCGTGTGTCAAGCGCTAAAGAAAGTGTTTCTGAGTGGCGAATAACGCCTGCAAAAGCAGGAACAATAAGCGAAGAAATTGCGTGGATTCGTTTGCAAATTGAGCCGTCTCGTATGCTTCCGCCTCTAGCGGTTTGAGCGTGCGCAACTTCTACTGCCTCGTTAGAAAGCGTTGGCAAAAATCGCAATGCTAGGCTCATAATAAGCGATATTTCCTGCGTTGGCACTCCAATAGTTTTAAGTGGCGACAGTAAAGACGTGCAGGCTTCGGTTAGTACTGTTGGGCTTATTGTCATAACTAATATTGCGCCAATAATAATTACAAGCGAGAATCTTGTGGCAAATAGTATTGCGCAATTAATTCCGTCGTAAGTTACAATAATCGGCCCGAGTTTATAAAGTATTTTTCCTGTGCGAACGGCAAGAATATTCAGCAATCCCGAAAAAGTAAATACTGCAATAAGCATGTGTAGTGAAGAAATTAGTTTTATGAATTGTATTTTTGCGGCAATAATTAGACACAGTGTGGCAAAAGCAAGAACAGCTAACTGCGTGTAATGAGTGATGCTAAAAGCGCTTAGCATGAGCATAAAGCAGGATATAAGTGTTATTCTGGGATCAAAAGAGCTAAGTAGTGAGGTTGATTTTTCTTGCGAAGATTCTTCTATTGTAATCGTTTCTTGTGATGATTTCTTTGTATCTTCTAAACTTTCACTATTGTTTGCTTTTAATGTTACTAATCTTGCGCCTAAAGCTTTTACATCATGAATATTATGCGTAATAACAACAATTGTTACGCCTTGATTATTCAGTTCGCAAAGAATTTGCAATAAACGCGATGCTGCTTCAAAATCTAATCCTGCTGTTGGCTCATCAAGCACAAGTACTCTCGGTCTAAAAGCAAGAACGCCCGCTATCGCCACAAGACGCTGTTGGCCGCCGGAAAGAGAAAAAGGCGATTTTTCAGCCAAATCTTCAAGATTAAGCAGCCTTAACGTTTCATCTACACGTTCTTTAAGGGCGTCTCCTTTTAGACCAAAATTTTTAGGACCGTAAGCAACATCTTCGCGCACAGTGTTAGCAAAAAGCTGCTGTTCTGGAAGCTGCATTACGTAGCCAATAGTTTCGCGAAGTTTTTGACGATTCTTTTTAGAAGTTTTTCCACTAACAGGTATTTTTTCTACGCTTATAGAACCAGATTCTGCTTTTAACAGTCCGCACAAAGCTTTCGCAAGAGTGGATTTTCCACAGCCGTTTTCGCCCATTATTGCAATTATTTCACCTTCGTTTACGTCAAGTGAATAGTCGTTAATTACAGCTGGAGATTTATCATCGTATTTAACTGTTAAGTGTGATATTGAAATTGCTTTATTTGAATGCGTGCTATTGTTTATGTTTTCGTTTCGATTCGCGTAATTATTAATATTTTCCTGCGCTTTTTTTGAAAAACTAGATTTAGAATTGTTGAAATATGATTCCAGTTTTTCTAAACAAATTTCGTGAAGCACCCCATTTTCTAGCAGAAGTATGCGATCTGCGCGCTGGCATTCGTCAATTCGGTGCGTAATTTGCACAATACTTGTGCCGTTTTTATGCAAATCATCAAATAATGTGTCAACGTTTTCGCGAGATTTAGAGTCAAGCATAGAAGTAGGCTCATCTAGCACAAGTAGCTTTGACTGCATTGCAATAGATCCTGCTAAAGCAACTTTCTGCATTTGCCCGCCACTCATAAGACTTGGGTTAGAAAGTCTATGATTTTGCATGTGAACAGCCTCTAAAGCATTGTTAACAAGTTTTCGCATTTTATGCTGTTCTACGTTTAAATTTTCCAGTCCAAAAGCAACATCATCTTCAGTAACAGTAGTAACAATCTGATCTTCTGGACTTTGAAACAGAGCGCCAATAAGCTTTCGCGCATTTTTGTAAGCATCAGCATAAGCAGTAGTATTTTCAAAAACTTTTTCGCCGCACAATTCAACATAGCCGCTATCTGGAGCTGTTAAACCTGCAATAATTTTTGCCAAAGTTGATTTACCAGAACCGTTTTTGCCCACAATCGCTACGCGCTCGCCGGAGCGAATTGTAAGATTTAGTTGCTCAAGCGTCCAAGTTTTTCCATCATCGTAGCTGAAGCAAATATTTCGCAACACTACTAGAGTATTGTTTTCAACTGCGCAATTTTGAGCTTCGTTCATACTACTGCTTGTGCTGGTATTTTGCATAGTTTATGCCGTTTAGAAGATTTACTTGCTGTGGTGAAGTAGTTTAGAAACTGGTTTATAAACAAGCATTGTTACTACAACGTGAAGCGCAAGTTTAATAATATTAAACGGTAGCAATGCTGGAATAATAAGAGATGCAACTGTAGCAACGGTTATCTTTGGTGAATAAAGAGGAGTAATAACAAGATTTCCTGCTATTGCGAGCGCAATTGCAACAACAGAGCCTACCAAAAGTGCAATGATTGCACCTTTTCTGGTATGCATTTTCTTGTATACGATTGCCGCTGTAACACTAGCTCCTAAAGAAACTAGCACTGCCATAACTGTGCCGAGTGGATTGGTAAATAAGTGTGGTGAAAAGCCGAGTATGCTTACGATTGCTGCAGCTGAAGGCCCGTATGCGAATCCTGCAACTAGGCACACGATTCCTGAAGGATCGTATTTTAAATACGACAAGTCTGGAATAAGTGGAAATTCTATGAAACTTACTGCCATTGAAAGTGCTACGAATAGAGCGTATTTTGCTATTTTTTCGCTAGACCAGCTAGAGTTCTTTGCATAAGTTTGGTGATTATTCGTATTAGAAATGCCCATGATGGGCCTCCGTTTCTTTCATCCGGACTGTAACCGTTGGCTTCGGAATTTAACCGAATCAGCAGCTTTTACGCCGCTCGCGGGCTTCAAAAAGGCATAAAATACGCATTTTGTTACCGCCAGTAAGGATTTTCACCTTCCCTGAAACTGACTATTCTTTTGTATCTCATGCTAGGAACATTGTTGTAATAATTGTGTGGCGAGGGTAGGTGCGAGAATACAAGTATGAGCAATATGGGAACAAAGAAAATTGTTAACAGCAAAGCCAATAGCGTATGCAAGAGTATTGATAAGCTTGCTGTTGTTGTGGTTACTTATAAGCGTCAGGAACTTTTGGATAATTTGTTCCATTCTTTTGAATGTTTGAACGAGTGTCCTTGGCGAATTGTTGTTGTTGACAATGAGTGCAGCGATAAAACTCGCGAAATGGTTTCTGTTCTTGAATCTGATTTAACTAATCGTTGGGGTAAGGCAGAAAAAGACGATGAGGGCAATTGCTCTCACGTTGTTTACGCTCCGCAGGATGAGAATCTTGGTGGCGCCGGCGGTTTTAGCGCTGGTGTTAAAAAAGCTTATGAACTTGGAGCTAAGTGGTTCTGGGTTATGGATGATGATGTTGAAACAGTGCCTGAATCTATTGAGCGTCTTGCTCCTTGGACTAAGCGCCACTCGGTTGTTCAAGGAAGTCGTTTAGATTACGACGGTGGTAATTTCTACTGGCAGTATGATTTTTTGGTTCCTCTTGGTATACCGAATCCTATTGCGCCTTCAGCTTTTGGTAATGCTGGTTATCGTGTGATGAACACAATGTGTTTCGAGGGTGGTTTAATTCGTCGCGATATTGTTGAAAAAATCGGCTTCCCGGATTCTCGCTACTTTATTTACTGGGATGATACTACTTACGGTTATCTTGCTAGTAAGGTTACGAATCCTATTGTTGTTCCGGATATTATTCTTCGTCGCACTCGCGATATTCCAAACTGGGATATTGCAGGAGTTCGTCAACTAAACTCAACTTCTGACATGAACCGTTACCATATTATGCGAAATCGTGGGTTTATGGCTCGCTACTTTATGGTTCATGGTGATTTCCATCCGTTTATGTTTGCGCTTGGAACCGCTTTAACTGCTGCTAAAGAGATTATTCGTCTGTTGGCTGTTGATCGTGAGCATATTCTTTCCGGTATTTGGAAATTATTTACCGGTTGGCTTGCTTCTAGGAAGATTTTGCATGACGGAACGTGGAAACCTATGCCTTCTTTGAAGTAAAAATAAAGCAGAAGTGAAGTAGAAGTTAACAATCAGCAAGCGTGTCGCAATAAATATACGATACAATACTTGTGAATATCCTGTTATCAGCACACATTCAGAGGGGAGTGTTAGTGAGATGATTGACACTGCACAAGCATTTGGCGTCGATATTGGCGGTTCTGGAATTAAAGCTGCTCCAGTAAATTTGGAAAAGGGCGAGTTTGCAGAGCCTCGTTATAAGATTCTCACTCCTGCAGTTTCTACGCCTCAGGCGGTTGCGGATATTGTTCGTCAGCAGCTTGAGCATTTTGAAGTTCCTGCAGACGTTCCTGTTGGAATCGCTTTCCCTGCTCCAATTAAGCCGGGCAAGAAGCTTGATTTTATGGCAAATCTTGACCAGTCTTGGATTGGTGTTGACGTTACTGAAGTCTTTAGTGAGGCTTGCGGTCGTCCAGTAACAGTTGTTAACGATGCTGACGCTGCTGGTTTAGCTGAGCAGCGTTTTGGTGCCGCTAAAGATAAGGATGGCTTAGTTATTGCTACAACGCTTGGAACTGGTATTGGTACAGCTTTGATTTACAACGGTGTGCTTATTCCAAACACTGAGCTTGGTCATATTCAGCTTGAAAAAGGTAAGGGAGATGCTGAAAAGTATGCTGCTTCTTCCGTTCGTGAAAAGCTTGATATGGGCTATAAGAAGTGGGCTAAGCGCCTGACTAAGTACTATGGTTTGATGGAAAAATACTTCAACCCAGATTTGTTTGTTGTTGGTGGTGGAGTTAGCCGCGTAAGCGAAAAATTCCTTCCACATATTGATATTAAGACTCCTATTGTGGTTGCAACTTTGCATAATGAGGCTGGAATTATTGGTGCAGCTTATTACGCAATGCAGAAGAATCAGCAACAGGACTAAATATTAATAAATAGTAATAGTTTATTTGTTGTTGTTTTAAGCTGGGTGCAGGTTTAATCTGTTGCCCAGCTTTTTTATGCCAAGTGTTAGGGTTGTTACGTGCGATTTTCTTCAAGAGTAGACGTAAGCGAGCCAAATCCTATTATTTTAGCGCAGAGAAAAGCTGTGTCTCAAGGCATAAAGCTTACTAAATTAAACGATTCTAATCCTACTGTTCACTCTCTTGCACCTGAGTGTTTATCTGAAAGTTATGCTGCAAATCCTAGAGGACCTATTGAATCTCGAAAACTGTTAGCAGACTTTATTAATAAGCGCGATAATCGCACTAATACTTCTACTCCTTCAAAGCTTAATCCAGATCAGCTTTACGTACTTTCTTCAACATCTCAAGCTTACGCATGGCTTATGATGCTTATTTGTGATGCCGGGGATGCTGTTATTGGTCCTACTCCTGGATACCCGCTTATTGAGTCGATTGCGCGCTTGCAATGCGTGAACGCAATACCGTATCCTTTGCATTACGACGGTTCTTGGACTATTGATTTGCCTCGCGTAAAAGAGTTAATTGAAAATAAGTCTTTGCGCATTAAAGCACTTGTGCTTATTAATCCGAATAATCCTACCGGCTCTTACGTAAAGAGTGAGGAGCGTAAAGAATTATTGCAATTATGTCATGATAATGATGTTGCAATAATTGCTGACGAAGTTTTTTACGATTATTATCTTGAGCCTTTTGAAACAAACGCTAGGCTTGCTGGGGAATCATCTACTCTCGTGTTTGCTTTGGACGGTTTTTCTAAAATGCTTGCAGCTCCTCACGCAAAAGTTGGGTGGATTGAAGTTTCAGGTCCTAAGGATGATGTTTACGAAGCTCAAAAAAGGCTTGATGTTATTGCAGACGACTTTTTGCCGATTGGAACAACGGTTTCTAAGCGTATACCTGAGTTGTTAGAGTATGCTTCTTCGCAGACTCAAAAGGTTCGTAACCGGGTTAGTAAAAATCTTAAAACTCTTCGTGAAACTTTAGCATCCTGGCCTAATTGTTGTGTTAGTGCTTTGCGTGCAGAAGGCGGTTGGAATATTTTATTGCGCGTGCCATCATGCATTGATGACGATGTGTTAGCGTTGCGCTTAATGCAAGATTATCATTTGGTTTCGCAGCCCGGATACTATTTTGACATGCCAGTAAATGGGTATCTTGCTCTTTCTTTGCTGCCGGAAGAAGCTCAGTTTATTCTAGGTTTGAAATCACTTTTAAAAACTGTTGATACTCTTCTTTGTGAAGAATAGTTTTACTAAAGACTTTTATTAAAATAGCGTAAGCCAGGAGCGAACCAAATACCATAAGTCTGGGTTAAAACGAAGTGTGCTATCTTCACGACCCGTAACAAACCAGCTGAGTGCTGCAATAATAATCGACACAAAAAGTAGTGTTATTACAACAAAACGTATGCTGTATGAAATAGTTTTTTTCTGCCAACAATCGTCTTTTTGAACAGAAGCAGCATGCTCTAAAAGTAAAGTTACGCCAACTACCGCAGTAATTGCAAAAGTCCACGCGAAATCTGCAATATATCTCCAACCAATTCCTGCTTTAAGACTGTCAAAAACAATAAGAAATACGCCAATTATTAAAGAAGTTATAGAAATATTCCACGAAATCTTGTGCAAGCAGCGTTTTCTCATAGCTAAAGCTGCAAAAGACGCAACTAATGCGAGAGGAGAAAGCACGAACATTCCGCCAATCATAGGCTCAGCATACTGCCATCTGTCAAAAGCAACAGGCTGAATGCCAATCCAAGGGAAAGTTGGAATTAAACGTAAAGGTAGAGCAATATAGCTAAGAATAGACGGCAGAATATTTTGCGATGGCAAACGCATAGTTGTCATATCTGTAATAGTTATTTGATACTCGTTGCCAAAATTTAATGGTGAACCAAATCGCAAAAGATTATACACGCCAAATGGAATTGCAGTAATTACTGCTGGAAGAATCCAAGCTGTAGCATAGAGCAAAGGAATTCTCCAATATTCAGCTTTTTTCCAATCTTTACTAAAATCGTTAAACGATTTTTTCAAAATAGGGTATAGCACAGGAATTGCAAATAAGACTGCTATCACAAAAGTAGGTCTGCAACCTAAGTTAAGCGCTATAAAGAACGATCCCAAAGCAATATTTCTAAAAGAATTAGTTTTACTATTACCGAATGCGCCCAAATAAAACCATAATCCTAAAGATGTGAAAAATAGTGAAGCTGCCATTGGAACGGAATAGAAAGATGTTCTAAACCACAAGTAAACCGTGTTTGCGCTAATAAAGAACAGTGCTAAAGAAATTGATACGGTTCCTAAAGAAGCATTTTTTACAGTATTCTCAATTATGCGAATAACAAGTAAAGATCCTGCAATAAGAAAAGCAATAAGAAACACGAATGTTGCAACAGTAGTTGGAAGCATTGCTCCGCCTGGAATCCAAATGCTTGTAATAAGACGGTAAGGCAAAAACAGTAGTACTGCTGGAAGAACACCAAAATACGAGTACCAGTGCCCCTTATAGTATGCGTAATCCCAGTACATGTGAGGAACTGAATGATTAAGAAGATTATTCCTAGCCATAGGATCATACGGGTTTGGCAAGGTGGTTAATTCGTGAGGAACAGGAAGATTAAGATGAACCTGCCCTTTTGCAAGAGCGTCAGCAGTATGAGCATACTGGTCGAAATCGTAAGCGTAATTTCCAGGCGAATCAAAATGCATCGGTGTAGCATTACGCAAATTCCAAATAATTGTTGCAAGCGCAATGATTATAAAAGGCATCCATGATGCGAATAAGTAGAATCGTTGAGAAATGCTACTTGTGTTGAGTTTAATTTTCCAAAGCTTAGACCAAGGATTCCATAAAGCTATAAGTATTGCAAAAACAATTAGTATGCTTACGCGTCCCCAAGACCAGCTAAAAGGCGCTCTAACATTAGCTCTAGCATCCTCAACATCAAGTATTGCTCCAGCTGGATGCTGAAGCCATACTCTAACTACGCACGGTTGATCAACTACTTCTTCAGGAATGCTAAGTAGGGAAGCGTTAAGCGCTCGAGGATTTGTGCTCTGTGGTTTGCTTAAATATTTATTAGCTTCAACACGCGTGTGAATATCGTCTATAATTTGCTGCTTTTTATAAAGCTTATTTTTAACGCGAGAAGGTTGAAGACGAATATAAGGCGAGCTTCCATCTGAAATAACCTCTAAGTATGCTTCGGAAGGGTCTGTTATAAGAAGACCGCCTGATTTAAGACGTTTAACGCCGCTTCCTAAAGAATTGTGAACAGATGCGCTATCCGTACTTCCTGTAATACTGCTCCAAAATGGAATATTTCCAATAGAACATTCAAATAGTGTAATTATAAGTAAAACAAGAAGTGGAATGTGTAAAAAACGCCATGTGCAGCGCATAATGCGACTGTGAGTTTGCCTGCTAGTATGCGAAATAGTATTGCTAGAATCTTGCGGCAAGTTTTTAAGCATGGACGTTGTAATCACCACATAACCATTCTATTTCAAAGTTTCGAGCATTTTTCTAACTATTCTTCAGCAACCAAGTCAAGATATTCGTCGTTCCACAAATCTTCGTCGCCGTCAGGCATAAGAAGAACACGCTCAGGGCGCAAAGCTTCAACAGCACCCTCGTCGTGTGTGACTAGCACAATTGCGCCTTCATACTTAGATATAGCTTTTAAAATCTCGTCACGAGACGCAGGATCCAAGTTGTTAGTAGGCTCATCGAGAAGCAGTACGTTAGCTTGCGAAGTAACAAGTGTTGCGAGAGCAAGACGCGTTTTTTCGCCGCCGGAAAGCACTTTAGCAGGCTTCATTGCGTCGTCACCAGAAAATAGGAAGCTGCCAAGCATAGAACGTGCTTGTGTGTCATCCAGGTTTGGTGCAACATGCTGAAGGTTTTCAAGAACCGTAGCATCTAAATCCAAAGTGTCGTGTTCCTGGGCAAAATAGCCGATTTTGCAGCCGTGACCGTACTGAACTTCTCCAGTGTCTGCCGTTTCTTCTCCTGCTAGAATGCGCAAAGTTGTGGTTTTTCCAGCACCGTTGTAACCCAAAATAACAACCCTAGAACCTTTGTCTATTGCAAGATTAATTCCAGCGAAAACAATGTTAGAACCGTATGCTTTAGAAATATCTTTTGCCATAATTGGTGTGCGACCGCATGGGGATGGTTCTGGGAAGCGAATGTCTGCAACTTTTTCCTGTTTTTGAGCTTCGCTGGTTTCGCTAAGTAAACGTTCTGCTCTGCGCATCATGTTTTGAGCTGCTACTGCTTTTGTGGCTTTTGCGTGCAGACGAATACCTTGCTTCATAAGGCGTTCTGCCTTCTTTTCGGCGACTTCGCGCTCGCGGCGGCGGCGTTCTTCGTCTACTACTCGCTGATGCAAGTATGCTTTCCAGCCCATTGAATACATGTCTATTTGGGCGAGTTGAGCATCCAAATGCCAAACTTTGTTTACTACTTCGTCAAGTAGTTCCGTTGAGTGGGAAATAACAAGGAAGCCGCCTTCGAAACGTTTCAAATAATTACGCAACCAAATAATTGAGTCGGCGTCCAAATGGTTCGTAGGCTCATCGAGAATAAGAGTGTCGGCGTCAGAAAACAGAATTCTCGCTAGTTCGATGCGTCTGCGCTGTCCGCCGGAAAGAGTGCCAAGAGTCTGCTGCATAACTTCTTGAGGTAGTCCCAAGCTTGTTGCCATTGAAATTGCTTCAGACTGTACTGCGTAACCGCCTGCTTTTTCAAAATCTTGCATAGCTTTGTCGTAGCGGTTCATAGCTTTAGTCATTACGTCCGGGTCTGGATCGGTCATTTCTTTTTCTGCTTTGCGAATCCTAGACACAATAGAAGAAATATCTCGAGCACTCATAATGCGATCAATTACGCTTTGCTCAGGGTCTGCTGCGTGAGTATCCTGAGGCAAATATCCTAGGCCTCCGCTTACTCTAACGGATCCTCCTGCTGGAAGCATATCTCCAGTAATTACTCGAGTAAGAGTTGTTTTGCCTGCGCCGTTTCTACCGACTAAACCGATTTTGTCTCCCTTTGTAACGTGAAAATCGGTAGGGTTTAACAGCGTGCGCGCACCAATTTGAATGGTTAATGCTTGTGCGTCAATAGGCATAGTTTATAATCCGTTCCCCAAAAATTAGGCTTTATTTTATGTGTAATAAGTAAAGTATTGCCAAACTCACTATTGTACCGTGTGCTAGTAACGAATATGTGATTATAAGTTAGCAAAATACTTTAGTTTTTCGAACACTTGTTCTAAATGTAATTTTATAGTATAGTGGTTTGTTAATAGTTGGGGTGTGTTAATGGGGTTACAAGTGGAGGTATGCGTTTGAATCAGCAAGTAAGTAAGCAGTCTGATGCTTTGCAAGCATTACTAGATAATACTACGTTTTCTTCGCATGACGGAAAGATAATATCGGATTTGTCTAAAGTGCCTTCCGAATGGAAAATCACTATTCAAGGAGCACGCGAGCACAATCTTAAAAACGTGAGCTTGTCTATTCCTCGAAATCGAATGGTTGTTTTTACTGGTCTTTCTGGATCTGGTAAATCCTCTTTAGCTTTTGACACGCTTTTTGCAGAAGGTCAACGACGTTATGTTGAGTCGCTTAGTGCTTACGCTCGCCAATTTTTGGGGCGTATGGATAAGCCAGATGTTGATTTTATTGAAGGGTTAAGTCCGGCGGTTTCTATTGACCAAAAAACTACTAATAGAAACCCTCGTTCTACAGTTGGAACAATTACTGAAATATACGATTATTTACGACTGCTGTTTGCTAGAGTTGGAGTTCCTCACTGCCCTGAGTGTGGTGAGTTGGTAAGTGCACAAACTCCTCAACAAATGACAGACGCTTTGCTTTCTAAGCCAGAGCGTACGCGTCTGCAAATTTTATCTCCTGTTGTTAGAGGTAGAAAAGGAGAGTTTAAAGATACGCTTGAATTGTTGCGTTCGGACGGTTACGCGCGAGCAATTATTGACGGTCAAATGCATGAACTTTCTGAAGATATTACTCTTGAAAAACAAAAGAAACACAATATTGAAGTAGTAATTGATCGAATAGTCATAAAAGAAGGTATTCGCGTTCGTTTAACAGACTCAATCGAAACAGCATTAAAACTTTCTAAAGGCGTTATGGTTGCTGATTTTGTTGACGAGCCAGAAAACTCTCCAAACAGGCGCCAATCATTTTCCGAGCACAGGTCTTGCCCTAATAATCACAAGCTAGATCTTGAAGAAATTGAACCTAGAACATTTTCGTTTAATGCACCGTACGGAGCGTGTGCAGAATGTTCCGGAATTGGCTACAAGCTTGAAATTGACCCTGAGCTTGTTATACCAGATTCAGACAAATCTCTTTCTCAAGGAGCTATTGAACCTTGGGCAATGAATAAAGCTGCAGGAATGTACTATCAGCACGTACTTTCAGGTCTTTCTAAAGACATGGGCTTTAGTATGAATACGCCTTGGAAAAATCTTCCAGAAGACGTACAGCATGCAATCATGTACGGACATGATTTTAGCGTAAAAGTCTCGTACAAAAACAGGTGGGGTAGGCAGCGCGAATATTCCACAGGCTTTGAAGGTGTAGTTAGAACGCTTATGCGAAAGCATGACGAAACTGATTCGGATCAAATGCGCCAATACTACGAGTCGTACATGCGCGAAGTTCCATGCCAAAAATGCCATGGAAAACGCTTACGTCCAGAGGTTCTTGCAGTTACAGTTGCAAATACTTCAATATCTGAAGTATGCGATATGCCAGTTGAACGCAGTCTAGAGTGGGTTAATGAGCTGCATTTAGAAGGATCTAAAGCACTTATTGCAGGAGAAGTATTAAAAGAAATCCGCGCACGACTTGGCTTCTTAAACGACGTAGGATTAAACTACTTAACTCTTTCAAGAGCTGCAAAAACATTATCTGGTGGCGAAGCACAACGAATTCGCCTAGCTACACAAATAGGCTCAGGATTAGTTGGAGTTATGTACGTGCTTGACGAACCATCTATTGGACTTCATCAGAGGGATAACGAACGACTGATTGCAACATTGCATCATTTAAGAAACCTAGGAAACACTCTTATTGTTGTAGAACATGATGAAGAAACAATTCGCGAAGCAGATTGGCTAGTTGACATTGGTCCAGAAGCAGGAGAACACGGTGGAGAAGTAGTGTACTCCGGTCCTGCAGCAAATATTGTGAAAGCAAAACGTTCGATTACAGGCGACTATATTTCAAGAAGGCGAATAATTGAAGTGCCAAAAAATCGTCGCTTAATTAACCCAGATCGAATGCTACATGTTATTGGAGCTCAGGAGCATAATCTTAAAAATATAGACGTTAACATACCTTTGGGAGTATTTACTTGCATCACAGGAGTATCTGGATCTGGAAAATCAACACTAATTAACTCAATTTTGTACCCTGTTCTTGCAAACAAACTAAACGGCGCTCGCATAGTTCCTGGAAAACACAAGCGTGTGGAAGGATTGGAATATTGCGATAAAGTAGTTCATGTTGATCAAAATCCTATTGGTCGAACCCCACGTTCTAATCCTGCAACGTACACTGGCGTGTGGGATAAAATTCGCACACTTTTTGCTCAAACTCCTGAAGCAAAAGTTAGAGGCTACGGTCCTGGAAGATTCTCATTCAATGTTAAAGGTGGCCGTTGTGAAGCCTGCCATGGTGATGGTACCTTAAAAATTGAGATGAACTTCCTGCCGGATGTGTATGTAGAATGCGAAGTTTGTCACGGAAAACGCTACAATCGTGAAACTTTGGAAGTTACTTATAACGGAAAGTCAGTTTCTGACGTTCTTGACATGCCAATTTCAGAAGCTGCAGTATTTTTCAAAGCATACCCGTCTATTTCTCGCTACTTGGATACTTTGGTTCAAGTTGGATTAGGTTATATTCGTTTAGGCCAAAGCGCGCCAACTCTTTCTGGTGGAGAATCTCAGCGCGTAAAACTTGCTACAGAATTGCAACGAAGGTCAACCGGCAAAACAGTGTATATTCTCGACGAACCGACTACTGGATTACATTTTGAGGATGTTAGAAAGTTGTTGAATGTTTTGCAATCGTTGGTAGATAAAGGCAATAGTGTTATTGTTATTGAGCATAATCTCGATGTTGTAAAGTCTGCTGATTGGATTATTGATTTAGGTCCTGAAGGTGGAGATTCTGGCGGAACAGTTGTTTCGGAAGGAAGTCCTGAAACTGTTTCACTATGTGATGCAAGTTGGACTGGTAAATTCCTTAAATCAATGTTAAATTCGTAAAATTAAATTCGCATATTGTGCGTAAATCTTAAACGATTGTTTACATTTTGTGCTTGAAAGGAGGTGAAAATGCAGAATAATAATCTTAATAAGAATTTGCATAAACCAGATAACTTGCAAGAATTAGATCAAATGAAAGCGAACGAAAAATGGCGAAAAACGCAATCATTTGAAGATGAACATTATCTCGAAGATTCAGAAGATTCAGAAGATTCAGAAGATTCAGAAAATGTTAGCGAAAAGGTAAATGCTTTTGGAGCTCCATTATTGGGGGATAGTCGAGACTTGTTCCGTCCAGCGGCTAAAGATATTCCAGCGCAACCTGGAGTATACAAGTGGCGTGATGCAGATGGTCGAGTAATTTATGTTGGAAAAGCAAAAAATTTGCGCAATCGTTTAGCAAATTATTTTCAGCCACTTTACCAATTGCATCCTCGCACGCAATCAATGGTACTTTCTGCTAGAAGCTTGGAGTGGACTGTTGTTGCTACAGAATTTGAGGCGCTTACTCTTGAATACACTTGGATTAAAGCTTTCGACCCGCGTTTTAATGTTGTTTTTCGAGATGATAAAACTTACCCTTATGTTGCTGTATCTGTAGGAGAAACATTTCCTAGAGTGTGGATTACTCGAAATCGTTCCGCAAGAAACGCTAGATATTTTGGACCATATGCAAAAGTTTGGCCATTGCGTCACAGCTTAGATTTGCTTATTAAAACTTTTCCTGTTAGAACATGCTCGCCTGCAGTTTTTAATAAGGCTCATAGAACAGGAAGACCATGTTTGCTTGCCTCAATTGGTAAATGTTCGGCTCCATGTATTGGAAATATTAAACCGGATGAGCATCGTTATTTAGTTGAGCGCCTAGTTGGGGTTCTTACTGGAAGCGTAGGCTCATCTTATATTTCTCAAATAACTCGTGAAATGAAGCAAGCTAGCGAAGATTTAGAATTTGAGCGTGCTGCTAAATTGCGTGACGAAATTTCAGTATTAAGCACTGTTTTACAACAAAATTCAGCTGTTTTTGACGACGATGTGGAAGCTGACGTATTCGGTTTTTGTACCGATGAGCTTGAAGCTTCAATTCACGCATTCTTTGTTCGTTCTGGAATGATTCGCGGCGAGCGCAATTGGTCTGTTGAGCGCAATGAGCAAATAGCCGATGGTGAACTTTTAGCGGATTTAATTACGCATGTTTATGCAGAATATGAACATAATGTTTTTAATGGTAAGAATACTTCTATAAGTATTAAGAAGATTCGAGATGCTGTTAGTGATACGCAAAAAGCTACTGCAACTGATGTAATATTGCGAGCTCAAGCAACTAGAGAGCGTAGAGAGCGCCAAGAAACTACGGGGCGCGAAGATTTACTAGCTCCTATATCTCCAGTTCCGCGCGAAATAATAGTTCCAATTTCAATTCCTGAAGATCGTCAAGAAGAGCTTGAATCATGGCTTAGTAATATGCGCGGCTCTAAAGTAAGTATTAGAGTTGCGGAGCGTGGAGAAAAGCGAGCTCTTATGGAGCGTGCTAACGAAAACGCTTCTCAAGCGTTAACTCGCATAAAATCAAGTCGTATTAACAGCATAGATATTAGAACTGAAGCCATGAACGAAATTTCTAAGGCTCTTGGCATGAAGGAATCTCCTTTGCGCATTGAATGCTACGATATTTCAAATACTGTAGACGGTAGTTATCAGGTTGCTTCTATGGTTGTGTTTGAAGATGGAATTGCGCGTCCTAGCGAGTATCGTCATTTTGTTATTCGCGGAGAAAATGGTGTTGGGAAACTTGATGATTTAAGCGCAGTTTATGAAACAATTTTTAGAAGATTTAAGCATTCTGATTCGAATGTGGAATCTGAAAATTTGAATAATTTTGCTGTTGTTGCAGATTCTAATCAGAATCGTCGTTTTGCCTACAAGCCGCAACTTATTATTATTGATGGCGCAAAAGAGCAAGCTAAATCTGCTAAGCGCGCAATGCTGGACGCGGGTATTAGCGGTATTACTGTTTGTGGTTTAGCTAAAAAACTTGAAGAAGTATGGCTTCCTGATGAAGATTATCCGATTATTTTGAAGCGTAGTTCAGAAGGATTGTATTTGTTGCAGCGTGCAAGGGATGAATCTCATCGTTTTGCTATTACTTACCATCGTAAGCGTAGAAGAAAAGGTGCTTTGCATTCAGCTTTTGACACTATTCCTGGAATTGGTGAAGTGTATCGTAAACGTTTGCTTTCTTCATTTGGATCTTTAAAAGAGTTAAAGAAAGCTTCGTTAGAAGATTTACAAAAGGTTAATGGCATTGGTGAAAGTAAAGCAAAAACCATATTTGACGCTTTACATTCTGAAACAGCTGGCAGCTAGTTGTCGTAAAAATTGCGGTTTCAATAGTGATAGTTGAAAATAGTGTATAAGTTGTATCAACAAAAAACTCCACCTTGTAGAAGATTCTCGCTTGATTCGCAAAATATTAATCTACAAGGGGGAGTTTTCTGTAATTTTTATTAAATACTTATGAAACATTTGTGAACTTCATTACCATTCGCTAGCCCAAATCTGCATATGTACAAATCCATTTATTGTATTTGTGCTCCAAAACGATTGAAGCCCAGTATTCTACCGGTCCTGCAGAAATATGAACAACGCCTTCAAAATGATGAGGATTCGTTAGCATTCCATTAACAAAACTCGGCACTGCCGGCATCGCACACAATGCTGAACGTGTTTTCATATCATTCTTATATTGGAAGTAATCATCCATTAGCTTCCACATGTTATTTAATTTTGTAACACACTTTGGTGTTAGCAATTGTTTCATAGCTGTAGAAGTAGGTCTTCCTCTGGAAATATCAGAAGCAATGCAAGCTATTTGGCAAGTTCTTAATGCAATCTTAACAAGATCTTTTTCATCTTGATCGTCAAAATAGCATGTGCCAATATGGTACTCCAGTTTTTTGCGCGATAAGGCAATAGACAGTTCGCCTTCGTACACTGGTAACGATGTGCGAGCGTTAAAAACAACATGTGGCGGATGCTCATTGTTATCGTTGTTATTATTTGATGACTTGTTGTTAAGCACGTCATCATTTTCGTCATCGTTATCCATTTCATATGTATCAACTATATTAATTTTCATTTTCTCTCCTGTGTCTCATCTGCTCTATGAGCCCTTAAATTTCAGTACTTGCTAAGCTCATATCCCTACAAAATCAGCAAGTTAGATAAAAGCTTACAACGCGAGTTTTTGTCTATCTGTTTAAAATGCAAAAATGTGGATAAATTACAAAATATTCGTCATTTACGTTGAAAATAAACGATTTTAAGCGTGTTGAGTTATACACATTACGGTTTTATCGGTGTGTCGTAAGATTTGGATGAATATTTTGTATGCATTGTTATGCAAATTTGCTTATAAAAACCATTAAAAATTAGATTTTTCAACATCAAAAAGCTACTGATAATAGTTGTAAAACATTGCAGATAAAACTTCGTCAGCATAAGGCACTAGCCTAATAAGTATGTCTCAGGAAATTGAAATTGGTTTGGGCAAAAAAGCCCGAGTTGCATATTCGCTTGACGATATTGCTATTGTTCCTTCGCGCCGTTCGCGCGACCCAAAGGCTGTATCTACTTCATGGCAGGTAGATGCTTATACCTTTGATATTCCAATTATTGCCGCTCCAATGGATTCAGTTACAAGCCCAGATACTGCAATTGCTATTGGTCAAATGGGCGGTCTTGGAGTTCTTGATTTGGAAGGATTATGGACTCGTTATGAGAATCCAGAGCCTTTGTTAAAAGAAATATCCGAGTTGCCTTGCGAGGTTGCAACGCGTCGAATTCAGGAAATTTACACTGAACCAATCAAGCCGGAATTAATTGCTAAGCGCTTGCATGCTATTCGTGACGCTGGTGTTACTGTTGCTGGCGCTCTTTCTCCTCAGCGAACTCAGGAACTTTACAATACTGTTCTTGAAGCTGGTGTTGACTTGTTTGTTATTCGCGGAACTGCTGTGTCTGCTGAGCATGTTTCCACAGATCACGAGCCTCTTGATTTAAAGAAGTTTATTTATGATCTTGATGTGCCTGTTATTGTTGGAGGCTGCGCTGATTACACTTCTGCTTTGCATTTGATGCGCACTGGAGCTGCAGGTATTTTAGTTGGATTCGGCGGTGGTGCTGTGTCTGCAACTATGAACACTTTGGGAGTACAAGCACCTATGGCTACTGCTATTGCTGATGTTGCTGAAGCTCGTAGGGATTATATGGATGAGTCCGGTGGTCGATACGTGCAAATTATTGCAGATGGCGGAATGGGTAATTCTGGCAACTTTATTAAAGCTCTTGCAATGGGCGCGGATGCCGTTATGCTTGGAACTCCATTAGCTCGTGCAACGGAAGCTCCAGGCCGCGGCACTCATTGGGGTGCTGAAGCTCGTCATTTAACACTTCCACGCGGTATGCGCACTAATGTTGGAACGGTTGCTCCATTGGAAAACATTCTATTTGGTCCAAGTCACGAGGCTGACGGTACAACGAATTTTGTTGGTGCTTTGCGTCGCACAATGTCTTCTACCGGATACGTGGATGTAAAGAGCTTCCAGCGTTGCAATGTTGCGTTTAACCCATTCCATCAGGATGTTCGTTAAGTTTATTTCAGCATAACTTTGTATATAGAATATGCGGTTTAGTGCATGAATTGTGTGCTAAACCGCTGTATTTTTAGCATATTGCGTAACTTTTTAGTATAAGCGCTTGTAAAAATTCGTTTATTTAAATATTTTGTCAGCTAATAACAATATTAATCTCTATTTTTTGTATGGCTTACAGTAGTGTCGGCATCGGAATCAAGTACAATTAATAATATGCTCCGAGAATTTTCTGTAGAAGTAATTCACCCAACTAAAGACGGTGACACCATTTACTCGCTTCTTTCTAACCGTGCTATGCGCGATCCGCAAGGTCTTGTTGCGCAGTGGCAAGATGACGACACTCGCCAGTGGCATGATGTTACTGCTGCTGAAATGCTCTCCAAGGTGAGGGCTGTAGCTAAAGGTTTAATTGCTCTTGGTGTGCAGCATGGATCAAAAGTTGTTATTTATTCTGCTACATGCTACGAGTGGGGTGTTGTTGACTTTGCATGCGCTTGCATTGGTGCAGTTAGCATTCCTATTTACGAAACGGATTCTGCTTTACAAGCTGCAGACATTATCAACGAAGTTAAGCCGGTTATTGCTTTTGCTGGTGACGATTCTCATGCTCAATGCTTAGAACGAGTTCGCCAAGATTATAAGCGCATTACTCTTAAAACCGTATTCAATTTCAAAGCAGGCGGTTTGGAAGCAGTTATTGACTTTGGTAAATCAATTAGTGAAGACGAGCTAAATCAGCGTGTTATCGCTGTTAAGGCAGACGATTTGTCTACTATTGTTTACACTTCTGGCTCTACTGGAAAGCCAAAGGGAGCTATGCTTTCTCACCGT
The DNA here is from genome assembly GCF_048545135.1 of Gardnerella bretellae. Lineage (NCBI taxonomy): Bacteria > Bacillati > Actinomycetota > Actinomycetes > Bifidobacteriales > Bifidobacteriaceae > Gardnerella > Gardnerella bretellae. The sequence continues at coordinate 38,006 of NZ_JBKQXU010000004.1, read as the reverse complement.
AACTTTACGCATATTGTTTTTGCAGGATACGATGTTCTTAGCGACATGCTTTGCAAACCAAATCGTTTACTTTTGTTCCTTCCTCTTGCGCACTGCTTTGCTAGATACATTCAATATGTTGCTATTGGCGGGCATGGTGTTATTGGTTATGTTCCTAACGCAAAGCATTTGCTCGCAGACTTGCGTAGTTTTAAACCAACCTACCTATTAGGTGTTCCTCGAGTCTTTGAGAAAGTTTACAATGCTGCTTCTCAAAAAGCTGGTGCAGGTATTCGTGGCCGCATTTTTGCTAAAGCTGTTAAGCATTTTATTCAGTGGTCTCGTGACAACGTTGATGGCAAAGCTCACTCTTTGGCTTCGCGCATGAATCACGCTATGTACATGCGCACAGTTGGTTCTTCCATACGCTCTGCTTTAGGCCCTAATCTTTCATGGCTTGCTTGCGGTGGTGCTCCAATTAATGCTGATTTAGCGCATTTCTTCAACGGTCTTGACGGCATTACCTTCATTCAAGGTTACGGTATGACTGAAACTGCAGCTCCGTGCGTAGTTAATTTTGAGCACGCAAATCAGGTTGGTTCAGTTGGTCGCCCAGGTCCTGGAATCACAATTCGACTTGCTGACGATGATGAAGTGCTTATTAAAGGACCTAACGTTTTCATGGGTTACTACAATAAGCCTGAGCTTACTGCAGAAGTTATTGACGAAGATGGATGGCTTCATTCTGGCGATCTTGGTGAAATTGACGACGAAGGCTTCCTATCGATTACTGGTCGCAAGAAAGATATTATTATTACTGCCGGAGGCAAGAATATAAGTCCTGCTCCTATGGAAAGCATTATTGCGCAATGCCCACTGGTTTCTCACGCAGTAGTGGTTGGAGATGGAAAGCCATTCGTTTCTGCATTGATTGAGCTTGAACCAGACATGGTTCGTTCATGGCTTAAGAATAAGAGCATGGATGTTGACTTATCTATGAAAGAAATTGCTAACAATGACGCTGTTCGCTCTGTTGTTCAGCAGTTTATTGATCAAGCAAATAGCACTGTTTCTAGGGCTGAATCTGTTCGTAAATTTGTTATTTTGCAAGATGAGTTCACTCAGGATGCTGGAACTTTGACTCCAAGTATGAAGATTGTTCGTCCAAAAATACTTGCACGTTACGCAGATATTATTGAAACTCAATTGTATGCTCCAAAGCCAAACACGCGTCCTTTGCCTGCAACTGTTAAGATTCTCGATAAAACTACCGAAACTGTTAAGCAGGCTCAAGAAACAGTTAAGCAAGCGCAAGAGGTTGTAACTCCTCGAGTCCGTCAAGCAATTGATCAGGCTGCAACTCATCTTAAGCATTTTGGTGAAGAAGCTTCCTCGGAATCATCTGTTTCGCCTCGCGATAATCAAGACAATCTCGATAATAACGTACGCAACAACGAGTGAAATTAATTACTAATCTGCAATAGAAGATAATGTGTAATTAGTTACACTTGATTAAGGAGTTTTTGCGTGGCAATTAGAAAAATTCGTGTTGTTCCAGATCCTGTTCTTAGAACACCTTGTGACGAGATTCGTGAGATTACGCCGGCTGTTAAGCATTTGGTTGAAGATTTGTTGGAAACTGTGAACGATCCAGGTCGTGCAGGATTGTCAGCTAATCAAATTGGCGTAAGTTTACGAGCGTTCTCTTACAACATTGATGGACGTATTGGCTATATTCTAAATCCTGTTCTTGAAGATTTAAGCGGAGAACAATATGACGATGAAGGCTGCTTATCTGTGCCAGGATTGTGGTATAAAACTCGCCGATATAATCATGCTCGCGCTCGCGGTATTGATTTAGACGGTAAAACTGTTGTTCTTGAAGGCGATGGTCTTATGGCCAGAATGTTGCAGCATGAATGCGATCATTTGGACGGTCATATTTATTTAGATAGGCTAGAAAAGGACGTTCGCAAGCAAGCTATGCGTGAGCTTCGCAACAATATGCGTTCCTAACTTTGGCTGATTAAATATCGTATCTAGTATCTGATATAATTTCGCTTTGCGTGTCCATTTTGAGCATGAGTATTGTCGCGTTATATGAATGCTCGCTTTTTATTGTCTACAAGGACTCGCAAATACGCGCCATGTACGCGTCCGTTCGTGTCGGTCGGCTTGCGCTTAGACGTATGTTTAAGCCAAGTTGCATGCGAACAGACATGGCCAGGCAAGAACCGACAAGAAAGGTATATAGATATGGCACAGATTACCATGAGCGAAATGCTGAAGGCTGGTTTGCACTTCGGTCATCAGACTCGTCGCTGGAACCCAAAGATGAAGCAGTTCATTCTTACCCAGCGCAATGGTATTCATATCATCAATTTGTTCAAGTCTCTCGACATGATCGACAAGGCTTATGACTTCATCAAGCAGACTGTTGCCCACAATGGCACTGTTCTCTTCGTGGGCACTAAGAAGCAGGCTCAGGAAGCTGTACAGAATCAGGCAACTCGCGTAAACATGCCTTATGTTTGCGAGCGTTGGCTTGGCGGTATGTTGACCAATTTCCAGACCGTTTCTACTCGCGTAAAGCGCTTGAAGGAACTTGAGGAAATGGACTTCAGCGATGTTCGTGGATCCGGCTTGACTAAGAAGGAACTTTTGCTTCTCGAGCGTGAGAAGGACAAGCTTTCCAAGCAGCTCGGTGGTATTCGCAACATGAACCGTACTCCATCTGCCATGTTCGTTGTTGACATTAACAAGGAAGCTTTGGCTGTTGAAGAAGCTCATAAGCTTGGTATTCCAGTCGTGGCAATCGTTGATACCAACACTGATCCTGAAGCTGTTGAGTACCCAATTCCAGCTAACGATGATGCTATTCGTGGCGTTGAGTTGTTGACTAGCTTAATGGCTGACGCTGTAGCTGAAGGTTTGCTTGAGCATGCTGGTAAGGGCGCTAAGTCCGAAGGTAATGATGCTCAGCCAATGGCAGCTTGGGAAAAGGAATTGCTCACCAAGGAAGGCGAAGCTGAAGCTAAGCCTGCTAAGGAAGAAAATACTGAGGCAAAAGCCTAGTAAGCTAATTTGCAACCAGATTCTTAAATTAAAGCTGCAAAATCCAATTAATTCTTTGCTTTTTGCAGCTTTTAAGAATCATATTGATACGAGGAGAACAAAATGGCAGCAATTACTGCAGCGTTGATTAAGCAGGTGCGTGAAGAAACCGGCGCCGGCATGATGGACGTTAAAAAAGCTCTTACTGAAGCTGAAGGCGACGTTGCCCGCGCTAAGGAAATCATCCGCGCAAAGGGTATCCAGGCCGCTGGTAAGCGCGAGGGCCGTAAGGCTCAGGAAGGCACCATCGCTTCTAAGGTTGTTAAGTCTGCTGAAGGTGAAACTGGTTATGCAGTTGAGTTGAATTCCGAAACTGACTTCGTGGCAAAGACCCCTAAGTTTGTGGAATTCTCTAACACTGTTCTTGACCATGCTGTTGAAGCTAATGCTTCTACTACTGAAGAAGTACTTGCAGCACCAGCTGATGGCGCAACTGTTAAGGAATCTGTTGAAGAAGCAGCAGCTTTGTTTGGCGAGCACGTCAAGGTTGGTCAGGTTGCTAAGGTAAGCGGTCCACACGTTGAGATTTATGCTCACAAGAAGTCCGTGGAATTGCCTCCAAGCATCGTTTCCATGATTGCTACTGACGAAGCTGGTGCAAAGGTTGCTCACGAAGCAGCTTTGCAGATTTCTGCTATGGGTGCTCAGTGGCTTCGCCGCGAAGATGTTCCAGAAGAAGTTTTGGAATCTGAGCGTCGCGTTGCAACCGAGAAGTCCTTGGCTGAAGGAAAGCCAGAGAAGATTGTTCCAAAGATTGTTGAAGGTCGTATGAACGCCTTCTTCAAGGAAACTGTTCTTCTTGAGCAGACATACGTTAAGGATCCATCCAAGAGCGTTGGTGACTTGTTCAAGGAAGTCGGCGGTACCGCTTTGGCATTCGCTCGTCTTGAGGTTGGCAAGGGCGCTGCTGAATAAGCATTGCTTATGCTAAGAATCTATTCTGATTCTTAAACTATTGGGCTGTGTGCATTTTGTACGCAGCCTTTTTATTTATTTGACAGTTTAATGTGTGTTAAGTGTCGCGTTTTATAGATAAAATGGCAAAGATATACTTGCATTCGCCGTGATGACTGGAGGAATCTGTATGGCAATTGCACAAGCGGAGGAAAGCAAGTCCCGTAGGGTTTTATTGAAACTTTCAGGCGAAGCATTTGGCGGCGGCGCTGTTGGCATTGATACTCATGTTATTCGAAGAATTGCTGGGGAAATCATGACTGCAGTGCTTGAAGGTGTTCAAGTGGCTATCGTTGTTGGTGGAGGTAATTTCTTTAGGGGAGCGGAGTTGCAGCAGGCTGGTATCGATCGTAGCCGTGGTGATTACATGGGTATGTTGGGTACAGTTATGAATTGTCTTGCTCTTCAAGATTTTCTTGAGCAGGCAGGGCAGGCAACTCGTGTACAAACTGCTATTACAATGGGACAGGTTGCAGAGCCTTATATTCCATTGAAAGCAATACGTCATCTTGAGAAGGGTCGCGTAGTTATTTTTGGTGCTGGTGCCGGTATGCCATACTTCTCAACAGATACTGTTTCTATTCAGCGTTCTTTGGAAATCCATTGCGATGAAGTTTTAATGGGTAAAAATGGCGTTGATGGAGTTTACAGTGCGGATCCTCGTAAAGATCCTTCTGCTCGAAAATTTGTAACATTGAACTATCAGCGTGCTCTTGTTGATGGTTTAGCTGTCATGGATGCGTCCGCACTTTCTATGGCTAGAGATAACAATCAAAAAATTCGAGTGTTCGGCTTAGAGGGTGAAGGTAACGTAACTCGTGCTCTTGTTGGCGAACCTATTGGTACATTAGTGTCTGACGCAGAACCAACATTTGCTTAAATATTACAAAGGAGAACACATGTCAGCAATTATTGATCAAGCAAAAGAGCAGATGAATAAGTCCGTGGAAGCTACTAAGGAAAATTTCATGGGTATTCGTACTGGTCGTGCTAATCCTGCTTTATTAAATGGAATTATGGTTGACTATTATGGTGCTCCAACTCCGATTAAGGCTGTAGCTTCTATTGGTGTTCCAGAGCCACGAACTCTTTCTGTTACTCCTTTTGATGCTTCTCAAGCTAATGCTGTTGAAAAAGCTATTCGTGATTCCGATTTGGGAGTTAGCCCTAACCGCGACGGCAATGTTATTCGCGTAACAATGCCAGAACTTACTGAGGAACGTCGCAAGGAATACGTTAAACTTGCTAAGAACAAGGCAGAAGAAGGCAAAGTAGCTGTACGCAATATTCGTCGTAAAGCCAAGGAATCTATTGATAAGTCTGTTAAAGATGGTGATCTTGGTGAAGATGAAGGCGATCGTTTACTTAAGGAACTTGATAAAGTAACTAAGCAGATTACTGATTCTTTGGATGTTTTGCTTGATGGTAAGCAAAAAGAAATTATGGAAGTCTGAGTTTCAACAGTTTTTCTTAGATTTTTGTAATCAATCTGAATGGGTGTCGTATGAGTCAACAAAAGCAGCATGATTTCGTAAGCGAATTAAATCAAAAGCGAGCTGACTGCGCTGCAAAAAAAGCAGATGCTACTTCTACTAATCAGGAAGAACGCGGCACCCATGAAACTTTAACAGACATAAATCGTCGAACTGGCCGCAATATGCCTCAAGCAATTGCAACAGCAGCAGTTTTGGTTGTGGCTATTGTTGCATGCTTACTTATTAGCATTGATGTTTTCGTTGTATTAATGGCTGTTTTTATGGTTCTTGCGTTGTGGGAGTTGCACGTTGATTTTGCAACTCTTGGGTTGCGTATACCGTTTGTAACTTTGTCGCTTTGCTCTCTTGTTACTATTTTTTCAACCTATTACGCAAAATGGCACGCTGTTGCGATGGCTAGCGGAATTACAGCATCATTACTTCTTACTGTAGTTTGCGCAACTCTTAGTAACACTATTTCTACTCGAACAATGCATGCTGTAGAAAAAAAGCTTAACGGCTCTAATTGCTCATCCTATGAGCATACGCTATTTACAAATATGTCTGTTTCTCTATTTGTAGTTTTGTATATTCCGCTTTTAGCTTCCTGCATTGTTCTAGCTTTAACTAATACTCGTTATGCTATTGCTCATGCCATGCTTTTAGTATTTTTGCCAGCATTAAGCGATACTGGTGGACTGTTTGCTGGTGCTTGGCTTGGTAAACATAAGCTTTCTCCGCGTATTTCCCCAAAGAAGTCTGTTGAAGGCTTGATTGGCTCTATGCTTTTTGCTGTTGTTGGAGCGTATGCAATTATTGCAGGTTTTTACGGTTCTTCTTGGTTTAATTTCTGGTGGATGCCGTTAGTTATGGGCATTTCTTCAGGTATCGTTGGTACTTTTGGTGATTTATGCGCATCTATGCTTAAGCGCGATATTGGCATTAAAGATATGGGCCATTTGCTTAAAGGACACGGTGGAGTGCTAGATCGTGTAGATTCTATTTTGCTTTGTGGTCCTGTTCTGCTTGTTCTTGTTCATCTTGCTCATTTTTAAGCATAGAATCTTGAATATTGTCAATCTTTAGAATCTCAATCTTGGGTTTAGACTAATATCGACGCCATGACAGTCTGTTTTATTCCATCGCCAAGTATTTCGCAATTTTCACTTGGGCCTATCAATATAAAGTTTTATGCGCTTTCTATTCTTTCAGGCATATTGATTGCAATGTTTATTACCAATCGTCGTTGGAAGCGCGTAGGTGGTGATTTTAATCAGATTCTCGATATTATTCTTCTAAGTCTTCCTATAGGCATAGTTGGTGCGCGCTTGTACCACGTAATTACAACTCCAGAAAGATTCTTTGGACCTCATGGTGATTTCTTAGAAATTTTTAGAATTTGGAACGGTGGACTTGGTATTTGGGGAGGAATATTTTTAGGCGCGATTGCTGCATGCGTTTTTTGCAAGCATCGCAAATATCCTGCCGGGTTGCTTGCGGATGCTGCTGCTCCTGCAATACTTATTGCACAAGGCGTAGGTAGGCTTGGTAATTGGTTTAATCAGGAACTTTATGGTGCTCCAACAACATTGCCTTGGGGTTTGAAATTAAACTATAATGCAACTCAAGCTATTGGGCATGCTGAGCGCTGTTACGATGGTTTAACTTGCCCGGCTGGAACATTATTCCATCCAACATTTTTGTATGAAATGATTTGGAATTTCATTGCTGCAGCACTGCTTATTTTCTTTGGTAAAATGCTTATGGCCAAATTAAAAGCAGGCTCATTATTTATGTTGTATGTTATGTGGTACACGCTTGGTCGTGTTTGGATTGAGGCTTTGCGCATTGATTTTTCGCATGTTTTCTTAGGTGTGAGAATTAACGTATGGGTTTCTATTATTGTTTTTATTTTTGCTGCAGTAGGATTCGCTTTACTTCAAAAAAGTAATACTACACGCGAAATGTTAATTGAACGTCTTATTGACATTACTTCGGATGAGCGTGAGCGCGAAGAGCAAAATGTTTCGTCAAAGAAAATAAAATCTACTTCAAAAAAGTAGTATTAGGTACCGTTTTTTAGCATTCTAGTCTCTTGCATTTCCTAGAATGGAACACATGAATATACAAATAGCACCTAGCATTCTTTCCGCAGATTTTTGCAATCTTGAGCGAGATCTTGACGCAATATCGAATGCGGATCTTGTTCACGTAGACGTGATGGATCATCACTTTGTACCGAACTTAACTTTGGGAGAGCCAATTGTTAAGCGCATTTGCGAAGTAACCAAGCTTCCAGTTGATGTTCATCTTATGATTGAAGATCCTGATCGTTGGGCTCCAGAATATGCTAAGCTCGGGGCTGCTTCTGTAAGCTTCCACATGGGTGCTACTCATGCTCCTGTGCGTTTAGCTCGCCAGCTTAGGGATATGGGTTGCAAAGCATGCTTTGCTGTTCGCCCTGCTGAACCGGTTGAACCTATTTTCGATATTCTTGACGAATTTGATATGGTTCTTATTATGACAGTCGAACCAGGTTTTGGAGGCCAGAAGTTCTTGAGCAATCAGATGAATAAAGTTCGTCGTTTGCGTGATGAAATTACTCGCCGAGGACTTCAAACTCATATTCAGGTAGATGGCGGAGTTAGCCCTTCTACGGCTGCTACAGTTGCTGAAGCTGGAGCTGATGTGCTTGTGGCTGGATCTGCAGTTTATGGAGCTGAAAGTCCTGCAAAAGCTATTGAAGCTATTAGAAATACTGCTCAAGCCGCTTGGCGTGCATAGTTGTTTGTATTGGGGCATCAAAAGTGCCCCAATATTTTAAATCTTTTGTAACAACTTTTTGAGCATATAAATATTTGTTTCAGTACACGCAAAATATGTGATTAAGGAAGAATTATGGTTAAGTTCGTGATGAATCAGGAATACAGTCCTAAGGCGATGAATCGCGTTCTAACTGTTCCTAATCTTATTAGTTTTCTTCGCATATGCTCAATCCCATACATAGCTTGGCTTATTACTAAGAATCATATGATTCTTGCGTTGGTTGTTTTAGCTATTTCTGCTTTTTCCGATTGTATTGATGGTTATATTGCTAGGCGCTGGAATCAAGTTAGTAAATTAGGTCAAATTCTCGACCCTATAGCTGATCGCCTTCTGATTATTTTCAGTACTGTAGCGTTGGCAATTGCATCAATAATACCGTGGTGGGCGCTTGTATTAGTGGTTCTAAGAGATGTGATTATGGCAGCTTTGGTGGTTCTTTTGGCTCAACATGATTACGGACCGTTACCGGTCAATTTTGTTGGTAAAGCTGGGACTGCTCTTATTATGTTAGCTATTGTGTCTCTTATGATTGTATATGCTGTTAGCACTGAGGCCATGTTTGTGCTGTATGCTGCCGCTATAGCTTGCGGAATATGGGGTATTGTACTTTACTGGTATGCCGGTTTGCTTTATTACAGACAAGCCTATGTGCTACTTTCTGGTGCAAAATCTAAGTAAACTATGTAGGTTAATATGGCTCAAAATAGTGCATTAGATAACGCTCAGAAAGATTTTGAAGAAGAGAAGTCTACTAAGACTTCTAGCTCTTCTAGTGTTTCTAGCATTTCTCGCGTTTCTAGTGTAGATATGCCTGAGTCTTTTGCAGCGTTGGAAGGTATTGCGTTATCTCGTCGTCGCGCACTATTCTCCAAATCTTTTACAAATCTTGAATCTCACCATGTTGTTCTAACTGCAGATCGTTTTGCGCATAGTCACGATCGGCGTAGGTATATCGATGATTATGCTCTTCGTCTAATTGACGACTTAACCAATAGGCCTGTTGACCCGCTATTTATGGATGCTCGTTTAGGCAAACAGCCTGTTAAACCATGGCACAAGTGGTTTACGCGTATCATTGTTTTTCTTATTTGTATTGCTATTGGTACTGTTGGTAGCCAGTTTGTTCGCAGATTGCACACGGATCCAAGAAAAGCAATACGCTCTTCTTTAGCGAACGAGTTAGTTGGTTATACGAATCGTTTTGACAAGCTTGTTAAAGAAGTAACTCAGCTTAGAAATAGTGTTGATCATGAATCGCAGCGTATTACAACTGCTGAGGAAGACGAAGTTAGTAAATCCGACGATATGGTTAACGGTACGCATGCTGTTGAAGGAAGCGGAGTTACTTTAACTATTGCAAATCCTCTTTCTGCTAGGTCTGACACGAATAGTGGTTCATTGCCTAGGGAAAATAACGGTGCTCGTATGCGTCTTGTTACCGATAGAGATATTCAAAGACTAGTTTCAACATTATGGGAAGCTGGAGCTGAGGCTATATCTGTTAATGGGCATAGAATTGGCGCTCAAACGTCTATTCGTATTGCTGGTCAAACAATTCTTGTTGGTGTTAATCAAACACAAAGCCCTTACGTTATTGAAGCAATTGGTGACACGAATGAATTAATGCGAGCATTTAATGCAGCAAAACGTGTACGTTGGTATACTTCTTTACTTAACGCAGGTATTAATCCACAAATTTCACCTTCCAGGGTTATAAAACTAAACGCAGCTAGTACAGGTGATATTAATTTTGCTAGCGAAAGAAATAGGAGATAAGCATGGCAGCAATTCTAGGCTTGATTTTAGGCGTGCTAATTGGCATTGTGGTGCATCCAGATATTCCTATTGTCATTCAGCCATATTTGCCAATTATGGTGGTCGCAGCATTGGATGCATTGCTTGGTGCGGCTCGTGCATATTTTGAGCGAAACTTTTCGGATAAAGTTTTCGTTATTTCGTTCTTCTCAAACGTTATTGCAGCGACTTTACTTGTTTTGCTTGGGAACCAGCTTGGTGTAGGTGCTCAATTGCAGACTGCAGTTATTGTTGTGCTTGGTATTCGAATATTCTCGAACGTTTCTGCAATTCGTCGCTTTATTTTCAGGAGTTAATATGCGACCACTGTTTTCTAATGCTTCTCGAGGGGATGACATTATTCATAAAATGCGCAGACAGAATGCTCACGATTCTGAAAGCGATGCAATTCAAACGGGTTCGTTTCCTGCTGTTCGCCGTAGAGTAAAGCCGTCTTTAAGCGGTCATATTACTTACACGCGAATATTTACCGGACTTTTAATGATGCTTCTTTGTGCTCTTTTAGGTTTTGCTTATATGATTCAAGTTAATAGAAGCAACTCTTTACTGTATGAAACAATGAGCGAGGAAGAATTAACTCGACTTATAACCGAAACGCATTCTCAAATTCAGAGTCTTGAAATGAGAAAAAGTGAGTTGACCGGTCAGCTTGATTCTTTAAAGCAGGCAGTTAATAAGCAGGATGAGGCGCGAAGAATTGCGCAACAAAACGCACAAGCTAATGGTCTTATTTCTGGTCGTCTTCCAGCTGTTGGAAGGGGTATTATTATACACATTACAGCAGGAGAGAAGGAAAATATTGACGCCGCAACCATGTTTCAGCTTGTGGAGGAATTGCGAAATTCTGGTGTAGAAGTTATGTCTATTAATGATGTTCGCATTGTGACTTCAAGCTATATTTCGCAAACAAAGCATGGGCTTTTATGCGACGGCATTATGATTGATCCGCCATATATTGTTAAGGCAATCGGAGATCCGCAGAATCTTCAAAATGCTGTTAATATTGCTGGCGGTGTTGGGTCGCGTTTGAAGATTAAATTTGGCTCTTCTGTTTTGGTTTCTGTGCCAGATGAGGTAGAAATTACTGCGACACGCGCGCCAAAACAGTACGAATATGCAAAACCCGTCGAGTAACAAGGTAGAATAGCAAGTATGACTGAACCAATTCCTACCGCTGGCGAAACAACTATTATTGGTATGCCAGCTATTCATATTCCAATGAATACTACTTCGGATCGTCCTTTGCAGCAGGATGATTTTGACACAATATCAAAATTGCTGCCTGGAACCGCATTGTTGATTTCAACCAGGGGAGCGGTTTCCGGTTCTCGTTATCTTCTTGACGAGGATTTGGTGTCAGTTGGTCGCGATTCGCATGCTGACATTTTGCTCGATGATTCAACTGTTTCTCGCTCTCATGCAGTGTTTAAGCGTGTTAACGGCGTTTTTAGCATTATTGATGCTGGAAGCTTGAACGGAACTTACGTAAATCGTGAAAGAGTGGATGAAGCTGTGCTTCATAATGGTGATGAAATCATGATTGGTAAATTCCGACTGGTATTTTTCGCTCATGACGCAGTTACAGTCCGATAATTCTTCCGATAATTCTTCTTATGCTGTTCAGGGGGAGCTTTTTGGTTTTTCGCTATCATCTGATCAGCTAGGATATCGTGGTAGCGTTGCTATGAAGGTTGCTGGTATTACTTACCGGCAGTTAGATTATTGGGCGCGTAAAAGCATTATAGAGCCTTCGGTTCATGCATCTAATGGATCTGGTTCTCGTCGTTTATATTCTTTTAAGGATGTTGCGATTATGGCAGTTGCTAAAAGGCTGCTTGATGCTGGCGTGAATTTAGTAAATGTTACGACTGCTATTATTTTTCTCAATCGTTATTCTGAGGATCGTTTGCGCAACATGACGATTATTTGCGACGGCCAGTCTGTTCAAGAATGCGATGAGAATCAAGAAAATATGCGTCGTATGCTTGCTTCTGGTTTCGCTGTATTTGCTATTGCTGTTGGGCGTATTGTGGCGCGTGTAGAAGATGATTTAGCTTTAGAAGCATCTTCTGAAAATACTAAAACAGAAGACAACAAGAAAATTTCTGGCAAATCTTCATCTAAATCTAATTCAAAATCATCTATTACAAAAACTTCGTTGAATAAGCATAGTTCTTGGAATCTCGTTCAAGAAACGTGGGGATAGTAGGTATTAGTCTACAATTATTGAGTAGCAATTATTATGCGTGGCCTTTTTAAGAGGGAGGATATAGATGCTTTTTACTAATAATATGCTTAGCAATGTTTTAGTTTGCGTTGTAATGGTTTTTTGTTTTGCTCCTTCTTTAATTTTCCTAGTTAGCGAAATTATGTTTCTTATACCGTTTTCTCGTCGAAACAAAAAGATATATGAAGAGAAAAAGTATATTAAAAGTATTGGCGTAGATGTTTCTAAATATAAGCCGTCAGAGCCTATGCCGTTGATTCCGTGGAATGCTGTTGCAGTTTATTTAGCTGGATGGCCTGTTATGATTTTAGCGTTCATAATTAACGAGGTTTGTAATTTTTATCATCTTATTGATAAAGAGACTGTTGATTTTAGAGTTTACAAATGGTTGATTATTGTATTTGAAACTTGTAGTATTTTATGTGCTTTTATTGCTTTAGCTGCAATGATTGGTTATTCAGCGTATGCAGTATCACAAAATAAAAAAGTATCCGCATAAAAGTAAGTAAGCAAATATAAAAATGAGTACTACTTTTTATGTTTTTTTTTGTTGCTTTCTTTTGCGTATTCTAATCTAATTTGACATAACGTACATTATCGGATAAATATCAGGTAATAATATACTAAAAAGTATTATTAAATAATAAGTTAAGCGAAATATTCTAAAACTGCTGTGCTTAATTCGCTTACGTTGTCAATAATCCTGTAAGATCCGTGTGCTTTAAGCTCACCAGGTTCAGCGTAACCCCAAGCGCATCCCAAGCAATCTAATCCGCATTCTTTTGCGCCGTCAGCATCAGTCCAACGGTCGCCAACCATAAGTGCTCTGTCTCCTTGAGACGCATCATAGCCTATTTGATCGAATACGTAGCGAATAACTTGCGCTTTAGTAATACGAGACATATCCCTACTTGCGCCATAAATTCCGTCAATAAGATTATTAAATCCGAAATAATCGCAAATAGGTTTCATTTGATATTCAGGCTTGCATGATGCGGTTGCCAAATAAAAACCTGCTTTGCGCAATTTAATAAGCTGCTCAGGAATGCCATCGTATACTTTATTGAGCAAACAACCTGGGATTTTGCTTCCAGGAACGTTCGGATCGTCAAATGTAGCAATCTCAGAATAATATTTGCGATAAATAGCAAGACCCTGCATCTGCAGATTTTCAGGAACTTTAATTCTCTGGAAGGATTCTAAAATAGACGGTCCTATAAAACGTTGCATTTCAGCATCGTCAGGAATAGGCTGACCTAACTCTTTCAAAGCAAGCTTAGCGCAGGTAATAATGCCTTCGTCAGACTTTGTTAAAGTGCCATCAAGATCTAATAGCACAACATTTCGTGAGATTTTTCTCGAGTCCATCGAGCAATCACTCATAGTCAGGAATCCAGCCTTCGTGATGCATTTTCAAACGCTTATCTAGTAAAGTCTTCAATTCGTCTTCACTACGGCGTTCAAGCAACATATCCCAGTGTGTGCGAGACGGCTTGTTAAAATCGTCGTCAGGACGGTCGTCTTCACCTTCGCGATGAGCAATTGAACCGCAGCGGCACTCCCATTCTTCAGGGACATCAGCACCTTGAGCAAAAGGAAGTATTGTGCGGTGACCTTTTGGGCACACATATGCAACATCCTCGCGTGCAGCAAAATCTACATTATCGTCAGATTCCAAAGATTTTGCACCAATGCTCATACCGCGTAAACTGCGTTCTGCCATAGTATCTCCTTATTTAGTACTTTATAAAACTACCTAATTGCACGGACTAGCTGTTGTACATGTTACACATCCGAATATGCCACGACGCCACGGTTCATAAGTAATGCAGCTTCGTGAGCGTTAGATGCAAGATTTTTATCTACACCGCTTATAGCTTGTAAATACTCTCCCGCTGCGTAAAGCTGGGTGAGTAAATCAATAAGACGTTTTGCTTGACGAACAAAATCGCCTCCAGTATTGTCTGTATTTTGCAAAATGTCGGCTAAATCTGCTCCCTGAGCCCAATCGTACATAATATCAACAGCACCAAATTCAAGCGGTCTTAAAGCTGGAAGATGGGCGTTTGCGCACAATGCGCTTGTTCTAATAAATAGATCCTTCATGCGCGAAACAGTTGTAAATACCGCTCCATTTTGACCACCCGGGTATCTTTTAGGCTCTCCACCTGAAGCTCCCCTAGATTCGTATACTAAAGCAGATAAGCATGATAATAATTCAATAGGCGTAAGATTATTAAAAATTCCTTCACAAATCGCCTCAGCAAAAACAATATCTAGTTCATTATATAGTCTTCGCAACAATTGTCCGCGATCAGTAAGGCATAAAATATTTTGCTTGTTATTATCTTTAGAAGATTGCAAATAATTCAAACTGTACAATACGTCACAAATATGGTCAAAAGTTCGCGCAACAGAACCAGTACGAGATTCATAACGTTCACGCACCTGCTCAAGCTCCTTATGTTCGCGCATCCAATGGTATCCCCAACGTAAATGTTGTTGAATATCTGGGCATGCAGCACAAGGATGCTTTCTCTCTTCTTCGCGAAGCAAAGAAATAGTGTCATCTAGCTTCTTAAAAGCTGCACTTCTTTCAGCATCCGTCTTAAATAAAGTGTGTTTAAGCTTACGACGCTGATCATGCTGAGCTTCTTTAAGTTTCATGCGCAGCTGAAGAAAATCAGCAAAATCTCCCTGTTCACAGTGAAAAGCTTCTTCATATCCACTAAGAGCTGTTTCAAGCTCGTTCATACGACTATGTAAACGTTGGGCTGAAGCATTAGCTTCCCACTGTGCAAATGAGCAATCCAAAGTTGTGCGAGCAGTATCCGCATCGCTTGAATGCAGCAAATTAACAGCCATATTAAACGTTGGTACGAAGCTTGAATGTAAAGGATACACGCGCTTACTAGAAAGTGCTGCAGCTTGAGCTGGCACAAAATCAGCATGATCAACTAATACAGCATGACCAATATCGTCAATTCCGCGTCTTCCAGCACGGCCTGTAAGCTGCGTAAATTCGCCTGGAGTAAGAGGAACATGACCTGTGCCATCAAACTTTACTAGCTTTTCTACTACAACGCTTCTTGCAGGCATATTTAAGCCCAAAGCTAGTGTTTCTGTTGCGAAAACAACTTTAATAAGTCCGCGTTCAAATAGTGTTTCAACAATATGTCTAAATAATGCAATCATTCCAGCATGATGAGCTGCAAAACCTTGTTCAAGTGAAAACCTGAATCTTTCAAAAGAAAGTGCATGCAAGTCTTCTTTTGAAAGTTGATTTGCAACCATGCTGTCAACGATTTTGCGAATTTCATACATTTCATCATCGGAAGTAAGAATTAATCCAGCATTCAAGCATTGCTGAACAGCCTGATCGCAGCCTGAACGAGAAAAAATAAAGTAAATTCCAGGAAGCATCCCTAAGTAATCTAATTCGTCAATAACAGCCCAACGTTTAGGAGTATGTCGGTGAGTAGATTTATCTGACTCGGCCACTCCCCTTCTAACAACACGCTTTTTGCCTTTTCTATAACGGTATTTGCTGTCACTGTATGAATCCTGGCGTCTACGAGCGCGATGCTCCCATTCGTTAAGTTTCCTAGTTAATGCAGGATTTACTCGTTTAGTTTCGTTTCCTTTATTGTCGCGATCATATAAATCCAATAATTCAGGCTCAGTTCTGCCATCTTCCTGAATAACAACATGTCTTTCAAGAGGTACAGGCCTGTGCTCATCTACAACCAAATGTGTTGTTCCACGCACAGATTCAAGCCAGGAGGAAAAATCTTCCACATTAGAAACTGTTGCAGATAAACCAATGATTTTCACAGTTTTAGGAAGGTGAATAATAACTTCTTCCCAAACTGCTCCACGGAATTTGTCTGCAAGATAATGAATTTCGTCAAGAATTACAAAGCCAAGAGAATTAAGCGTAATAGAGTTTTCATACAGCATATTGCGCAAAACTTCAGTTGTCATAACAACAATATCTGCTTCAGGATTTACAGATGTGTCTCCTGTTAGTAAACCAACATTTTTAGAACCGTATTGTTCGCAAAAATCATGATATTTTTGATTACTTAAAGCTTTTATTGGCGTAGTGTAAAAGGCTTTTACGTTACGCTGTTGAGCTAAAAATACTGCAAAATCTGCAACAACAGTTTTTCCTGCACCTGTAGGAGCAGCAACTAAAACATTATTTTCAGCTTCCAGAGCATCAATTGCTTCACGCTGAAAATCGTCTAAATCAAAAGGCAAAGAACGTTCAAAATCTGCGGCCATTGAACGCTCATGTTTAATAACTTCACGAAAAGCAGCAAAACGTTGAGCAGGAGACAATAAAACGTCACCATTTTTGCAGTTATCTGTTTGTGAATTATGCAAAATATGCCCCGCTCTATCTTTATTGTTCAAATTGTTTTATGAGCTTTATAGTTTAATATCTTCTTCTCGAAGAGATTTTTCATCCCAGTGCTGCCATATTTTACGATGATTTTCGCGAATTTTTTGATGGCGTTCAAGCACTTTTTCTCTGGTTTTTTCATAACGTTCTGCAGCTTTTTGAATAGGCAGAGTAAAAAGAGGATCTTTAGGCTCGTCGTCGTTTTCATTAGACTCGTTCAAAGCTTCAAACTTAGAGGCTGCACTATCTGTAAAGTTAACGCAAGTCCTAGCTAGTTTTATTGCGCTTAAAACAACTACCACTACTCCGGCGGCAATCATGCACAGCATAAACACTGTAATGACTAGCCAAATCCACCATGGCATATTACTCCTCCGAGTTCGTGCTATCAGCGTGATTAACGCTTAATTCACGCTGTGCGCGGGCAATAATCATACTGCGCAATGTTTCTGGAGCAACAGCAGTAATGTGGCGAGCATGAGCAATACAGAATGCAACGAACCAAGAATCTGAAGAAACCGTAAGATGAACCTCAACCCCGTTTCCGCAAGGTTTAATAGTAGCTCCAGATAAATTCTTTAAGAAATTAAGCTCTGTTTCGTCAGTAGTGAAGCAGGTTTCAGTACCATTGTCAAAACTCCACTTACGAAGCTCGCTAACTGGAACGTCTGGAATTTCTAATTTAGACACAGGCTCCACAACTTCCGCACGCTCGATTCTAGCTACGCGAAGCACCTGCCAAATTCGAGGTAAGCCATTTGCCTTGTTAATAGTCGTATCTTTAGAAACAAACTCGCGCTTATCTTCAGGTGTTTGATTCTCAACGTCAGTCCAAACGGCAACGTAGTAAACGCCTTCATCAACATAAATTTTCGAAGGAGCCACAACTTTGCGTCGAATACGGCCAGCTCCATCGGTATACTCCATATCCAACAAGGCGGAGGCGTTAATAGCACTACGCACAATCGAGCAATTGCGAGGCTCGATTTCGTAGCCTGTTAAGCTTAGCCAAGGAGTTTGGCCTGGAAGCACGTGGCGGCGAAGACGCTTATACAACGATTCAGCTTGCGCTCGCTGCTCAACTGGCAACAGTAGAGAGTGCGCCAAATAGTTAGCAGATGCAGTTAGCATACTCAAATACTGTTGAGAAATACCGGCAAGACGCTCCAAACCCAAAGAGTTTGTTGCAGAAACAATGCCCTCGTTTTCAAGAAGAGTCCAATCAATGTCAAAGAATTGGCTGCCTGCCATTTCGCCATCGTCGGAAACAGTAGTAAGCGTATTAATATCTTTGTGAAGAATCGTAACGAAACGACGAAGCTCATCCTCATTCTTTGGCTTTCCAATAAAACGCTCAGCTAGTTCGTTTAATGGGAATTCTTCTCCAAGATGGGCAGATAAGAAAAGCATCAAACGCAAACGACGGTCAACTTCGCTACCCGTTTGGAAGGATGAGCCTTTCTTTGCGTGAGATTTATCTGCTTCAGAATCTTGAGCTTCAGTATTCTGCAAAGGTGCTTCGTTATTTTCTTCGCTATTAAGTTTGTTATTTTCGTTGCATGCTGCAAAATCTACAGCTGCGTGCAAGCGACGGTGGAAAGCGTCAACTGCCTCTTGTGGGCTTACAACGCTTGAGCCTGGATGCTCTAGCACAAACATCGCTAAATCGTCTGCATCTGTATAAGCAACGTTTAAGTGTTCTCCGTCAACGTCAACTGTTGCCGCAAAACGACGAGAATCAATAACTTTCACCAAAGAATCAGGAAGCATTTGAGTACCTAAACCAGGCGCAATAGAATCCAAACCTAATCCAGGAATAGGAGTTTGAGGAACTCGTGGAGCTGTGCGAGAAGTACGCTGTTGCTCGTGCTGATCCGATTCAATAGAAGAAATAGACATTGAGCGAGCAAGATAATTTGCCGCTGCTAACACTGGCAATTCAGATTGGTCAAAACGTAAACGCACGCGAGGCTCATCGCCTAATTGCAAACGATATGAAGCAAAGTCTTGACCTTCGGACTTCGATGAGTATTCAGGCTGCCTAGACTCGATTGCAATTCCCATAGCAGCTAGTTTTGCGCGATCTCGCTGGAATTGTTTTGCGAATGCTGCTTTGGCTGCTTGGTCAGCAAGCTCACCATAAGAATCTGCGTATGCTTTAACGCGTTGTGCAATTTGCCGCGAAGTCAGCCATTGCGGGAATGCGGAAGACAATACAGCGAGCACATCGAGCTCGTGTTTGCCCCATTTGTCGGAAAAACGTCGCCTTCCGTTGCTTCCTTCTACCATTGGTCCTCACGTATCATGTTTGAAATCTGTTTACTTATGTGTAAGTGCATGCAAAACTCACAAAATGCGGTTTTATTTGCGTTGCACTATTACACAACCTTTTCTATTTTAATGGTGTTTTGCGGTACGTGTGGACATTTTTTGAAAAAAGTTACAATAATTCTATATTTTTTGTTCACACAAACACAAACAACGTTGAAAATACGCCATTTTTTCGCGACACGCCATACTAAACCCATGAATCTGGTTCAATTCCTTGCGGTCCAACAAATTCTCCATTTGGAACATAACTTGGCTCACCAGTGTCTTCTAATACTGCATCAGCAAACATTGATACCTGGTTGCCAAAAGTCCAATCTCCTCTAATAGTAACCGATTTTGCAGCAGCTAAAGCTGGTACTGAGTATGGGAATCTCTCGTCAAAATCGTTTATGTTCTTGTAATAGCGTGGATCCAAATCAATATCTGGGAATATGTAATTTCCATCTTCCATCTCGTAAGAATCAGTAAGATGGAATCTGTCGGATCGCATAATAAACAAGTCATTTGTGGTTTTAACAGGCAAGAAACGCATACGGTCTACTTCCACGCAAAGTGCTTCGTCAAAAAGCGATGCAACAGCGCCCATTGCTGTTTCTAATTGAACTACTGGAGTGCTTGTTTCGTCAGTTGGGTCAACTGTCTTTCTGTTACAAATAACAGGAAGTGGCAAAATTCCATCATGTTCTTCCAGCTTTTTTTGCAACGCGTCAACACGAACCCAAATATTATTCGTATTAAAATATGGATGCTTTTTAATACTTTGCGCACTTCTGCGATCTTCCGGATGAACCTGTGTCATTTCGCGAAGCATTAATCTTCCAGTTTGAGCATCTCGAACAATATGCCCACCTTTTCGATCAGATTGGGTTCGTTTTGCAACTTCAATCATGATTGGAGCGCCAGTATTTTCAAAATGCTGTGCAAGTGTTCTTGAAGGTCTTGCGCCTAAGTTGTCGGAATTTGAGATAAACAAATACTCAATACCGTGCTCTTTTAAAGTTTGTAATAATTTAGATTCCCAAAGAGTTGAAAAAATATCACCATGTCCAAGAGGGCACCATTCAAGGCAATGATCTTTTTCGTAAGAAACCGGCTCTCCTGTTTCTTCAACAAGTTTAGGCTCTTGATGCTGAATAATTTCAACTGGAATATCTTCCTGAATAAACTTACGATTGCGTTTTAGAACTTGCAAAGTATCGTGAGAAGTGCGGAAAGAGTTCATAAAAATCAGTGGAAGCTCAACTCCTAAACGCTGACGTGCTGTAAGAACCTGGCCGATAATAATATCAATAAAGCGCATT
The DNA here is from genome assembly GCF_048545135.1 of Gardnerella bretellae. Lineage (NCBI taxonomy): Bacteria > Bacillati > Actinomycetota > Actinomycetes > Bifidobacteriales > Bifidobacteriaceae > Gardnerella > Gardnerella bretellae. The sequence continues at coordinate 17,576 of NZ_JBKQXU010000004.1, read as the reverse complement.
TGACGAGCTTTATGTCTGCGAACTGGTAGTAAAGATTTTGCGCAAGACAATCCCATAGAAGTTCCCAAGCCGCCGTTCAGTTTAATAAACGCTGTTTTTGCGAATGCGTTCACTGCTTTATCATGATCTATAGTTTCGTAAATTTCGTGAAAAGTTGGAACGCTTTTAATAGGCTCAATTGTGCTTTCGCGAATAAACTCCCCTGAATTATCCCCAGATTTATTTACGCTCCAAACGTTATACAAGTGCTCAAATTGTTCAATAGCAATTTCGCTCATTCCTTGTTCGCGCATCTTTGCAGCGGACAATTCAAACGCGCCATCCATGTATTAGCCTCCTTGTATGCATGTGGCCATAAATAGTTTATGACCCTAATAGTTTAGCTACAAAAAGCGTAGTCAGCAACTAAAGTCACTAACTACGCTTCCTAAATTTTGCTACAAATTTTAGCTACAAGCTAAGCTTTTGGATTATCTTTTTTAATATCTTTATGATTATCCTTTGGCTTATTTTTTGATTTGTTGCCAAAATTGCTTTGAGCATTCTTAAGATTTCCTTCTGTCTCGTCGCCAGTTTTTAAGTGATGCTCATCATAGCCTTGTATGTAGCGAGTTCTACGCCAATGATGGATAGAAGCGTTAGTTCCACGGTGATGGACGTGATACTTACGAGGAGTACCACCATAAGGTAGCTCTTTAACCTCGTTAGCCACAGCCATCTGGTTCACGTTAGAAGGATCCATAATAGCAATTGGTGCAACAGGGTCTGCCTCTGTTGGAGCCGCAGTGCGATTCTTCAAGTGAGCTGGGAGCCATTCTGCAAACCAAGATAGCGCAAGGCAAATCAGGAAGTATATAACTGCTGCCACGCTTAAAGTTTGCAAAATATTAAAGTACATTGATCCAAGTCGACGCGATTCCTGGAGTAAATCAGTGTACATAATAATCGAACCAAGAGCAGTATCCTTCAAAACAACAACAAGCTGAGTTACTGCAGCAGGCATCATAGCAATAATAGCCTGTGGCATTTCGATTTGTGTAAGGGATTGGTATTCGCTTAAGCCTAATGCTAACGAAGCTTCGCGTTGTCCGTTTGGCAGATTACCAACGCCTGCTCTAACAAGCTCGGCAACAACGGAGCCGTTGTACATAATCAAAGCTAGAACTACAGCCCAGTACGATGCCTCTTTCATGCCAGAAAGTGCAAATGCTCTCCACAAGAAAATCATAAGCATTAATACTGGTACGGCTCGGCAGAACTCAACTATTACTGCAGAAATACTACGAATAATGAAATTAGGTAAAAGACGGCACAATCCAAAGAATAAGCCGAATATTATGGAACCTACTACAGCAAGCATAGAAGCTTTCAAAGTCATCCATAATCCCGGAAGATAGAAATCAACCCATGCTTCAGATTCAATAGCTGGATTCCACAATACCCAAGAAAGCTGGTTTTCTCCTTCTGGTGGATTGCTAAGTCGCATTAGTACAGCAATAACGAATACAGCAAACACGCAGGCTGCAATAATATTTGCTACTCGAATCTTCCTAAGAGCTTTAGGACCTGGAGCGTCAAATAATAACGATTGTTCACGTTGTTTAGCCATCACTATCACCTTCTTACAGCAAGCTTGTTAGACAGATACGTTGTCAAAATTCCAATAGGAATAATGAGGATGATGTATCCTAAGGCGAATATTAAGAAGATTGGTACGATTAAATCTGCGTGCTTCTCAATCATTTCGCTCATCATTGTTGAAGTTTCTGTTGCAACAGATGCTGCTGCAGCAACTGTAGAATTTTTAAGCAATGCAATAAAAGTGTTACCCAAAGGTGCAACAGAGCCGCAGAATGTTTGTGGCAAAATTATTTGCGTTGCCGACTGGAAGAAGTTTAATCCAAGAGCGCGGCAGGCTTCAGCTTGACCAACCGGAACAGTGTTAAGTCCGGATCTTAAAGATTCGCACACAAACGCTGCCGTATATAGTGATAATCCAGCAATTGCAAGCCAGAAGAAATTCACTTCAAAAATTGGTGAGAAACCAAGCTTAAGCTGAGCGTACACGCCTAACACCATGAAAACCATGATGATTGTAAGAGGCATGTTTTTGAAAAGCTCAACATAGGCGGTTGCAACCATGCGCAAAGAAGCCACAGGGCAAATGCGCATCGTAACAAGTATTACACCAATTATTGTTGAAAACAGTACACTCCATAAGGTGATTTCAATATTGACCAAGAATGCTCCTGGAATATTGTAGGAGGTAAAAAGTTGCACGAAATCTTGCATATTACATCTCCCCCTCTTGAGGAATTGGCGGATTATACTTTGCGTTTGGCTTAAAACCAGTTCCGCGCAAATTATCGTCTAGAGCTCGCTTCCAAGATCCGTTACGAATCATGTCTTTTAATGCGGCGTTAATTTTCTTAGCTAAGCTAGTATTTCCTTTTTTGATGCCAATTCCGTAATATTCTGCGGTAAATGGCTTGCTAACAAGCTTTAAACGGCCTCTAGAAGCTGTAGCTAGGCCAGCAAGAATAATATCGTCGGTAGTTACAGCATCCACAATGCCTGAGAATAATGCAGTTGCACATTCCGCGTAGCCTGGCTGTTGCATAAGTTGTACTTTTGAAGAGAACTTTTCTTTAACAACTATTGCGGATGTTGAACCAGATACTGAGCATAAACGCTTACCGTCTAAATCGTTCGGGCCATTTACTTTATGCTCGCCTTTGCGAACTAGCAAATCTTGGCCGGCAATAAAGTAAGGTCCTGCAAACGAAACCATTTTCTTGCGAGCGTCAGTAATGGAATATGTTGCAACAATCATATCGACATCACCGTTTTGAAGCATTGTTTCACGCTGCTTAGATGGTGATTCTTTCCATACGATTTGATCTTCTGAATAGCCGAGCTTTTTGGCAACATACTTAGCAACGTCAACGTCGAAACCAACGTAAGTTCCTGATTTTTTGAAACCCATACCAGGCTGATCGAATTTAATACCAATGCGTATTACTTTTTTACCATCGCTACGATCGCAAGCTGTAAGCGGCATAACGCAGCATACGGTACAAAGCATCGCTAGTATCGCACGAAAAATGCGATTATGTAATATTTTCATATCTTTTCCCTTCATAAGAACTGTTTTCGCATGTTTTGGCGTTTAAGCTAAAACGAAATTGAAAAAAGCGCTATTAGTGCGTAAGAATCTTGGAAAGGAAATCTTTTGCTCGATCAGTTTTTGGATGCTCGAAGAATTCTTCTGGAGTACCCTGCTCGAGGATTTGACCATCGGCCATAAACACAATTCTGTCAGCAGCTTTACGAGCAAAGCCCATTTCGTGCGTAACACAAATCATTGTCATGCCTTCTTTTGCAAGCTCAACCATAACATCCAGTACTTCGTTAACCATTTCTGGGTCGAGTGCGGAAGTTGGTTCGTCAAAAAGCATAACTTTTGGTTGCATTGCGAGCGCTCGAGCGATTGCTACGCGCTGCTGCTGTCCGCCTGAAAGTTGCGAAGGCATTTTATTAGCCTGATTGTATACGCCTACTCTAGTGAGTAATTCCATGGCAAGAGTTTCAGCGCTTTGCTGATCCATGTGACGAACTTTCATTGGTGCAAGAGTAACGTTTTCAAGAATCGTTTTGTTTGCAAAAAGATTAAATGACTGGAATACCATTCCAACTTCTGCGCGCAAGGATGCAAGCTCTTTGCCTTCCTGTGGAAGTGGATTGCTGTCTATGCGAATATCTCCCGAATCAATTGTTTCAAGACGGTTGATTGTACGGCACATTGTTGATTTTCCAGAACCGGATGGGCCAATAATAACGAGAACTTCGCCTTTATTGACAGTGAGATTAATATCTTTAAGCACATGTAATTTTCCGAAATGCTTTTCGACATGGCTTAATTCTACAAGGGGATTTGCCGCTTTGAGCACTTTAGAAGTGCTATTAGTCATATCCTCGGCGTTTGGATCTGACTTTGATACTTGCTTATCCATAAAAAGAAGTCTAGCTAAGCTGTGTTACGGTTATTTATCGCCACCGTTACGTTTTGTTACTCTTAGGTTACAAAAAAGCCGCTGATTGAGGATTATTAAATCAACAATCAACGGCTTTGTAACAATATGTTACGAGTAGATTTTATTTACTCGTCTTCTTCTGGATCGTAGTCAACGCCAGTTTCTGCACGCTGCTCGTCAGAAATTGGAGCTGGAGCGCCAGTTAGAGGGTCTCTACCGCCGCCAGCCTTAGGGAAGGCGATTACGTCGCGAATCGAGCTTGCGCCTGCCAAAATTGCAGCAGTACGATCCCAGCCCAAAGCAATACCAGCGTGAGGCGGAGCACCGTACTTGAAAGCTTCAAGCAAGAAGCCGAACTTTTCGTCAGCTTCAGCCTTGTCGATTCCAAGAACGTTAAGAACGCGGTCTTGAATATCGTCGCGGTGAATACGAACAGAGCCGCCGCCCATTTCGTTACCGTTGCACACAATATCGTAAGAATCGCTCATTGCATGCTCTGGATCTTTATCGAACTTGTCAATCCAATCAGCAGATGGCATTGTGAACGGATGGTGCATAGAAGTCCACTTAGAATGGCCAACTGCAACGTCGTCGTCATCTGGATCGTCAGTGCGCTTAAACAGTGGGAAGTCAACAACCCAAGTGAAAGCAAACTCATCTGGGTGAAGCAACCCTGCGCGGCTAGCAAGTTCAACTCGCACTGCACCAAGCAAAAGCTGGGAAGACTCGCGAGAGCCTGCTGCAAAGAATACTGCGTCGCCATCTTCTGCTCCAACAGCTTCTTTGAGTCCTGCGCGCTCTTCTTCGCTAAGATTCTTAGCAACAGGGCCTTTAAGCTCGCCGTCTTCGCCGAAGACTACGTAAGCCAATCCCTTAGCTCCACGCTGCTTAGCCCAATCCTGCCATGCGTCAAACTGGCGACGAGGAGTATCAGCGCCGCCCTTAAACAGCACAGCGCCAACATATGAGGCTTGGAACACGCGGAATGGAGTGTTCTTAAAGAAGTCAGTCAACTCAATAAGTGGGTTTCCAAAACGCAAATCTGGCTTATCGGAACCATACTTATCCATAGCTTCCTGCCAAGTAATACGAGGCAAAGGAAGAGTGATTTCGTGACCTGCTTCCTTCCAAATAGCAGCAATAACGCGCTCAGCCATAGCCATAACGTCTTCCTGACTTGCAAAGCTCATTTCCATATCGAGCTGAGTGAACTCAGGCTGACGATCAGCACGGAAGTCTTCGTCGCGGTAGCAGCGAGCAAGCTGATAGTAGCGTTCAACGCCAGAAACCATGAGAAGCTGCTTTAAGAGCTGTGGAGACTGTGGAAGCGCATACCAAGAGCCTGGAACTAAACGTGCTGGAACAACAAAGTCTCGAGCGCCTTCTGGAGTGGACTTAATAAAGGTTGGAGTTTCAACTTCCGTAAAGTCCATATCTTCCAAAGCGTGACGAGCAGCTTTAGCCATGTTAGAACGGAGCTTTAGATTGCGCTGCATAGATGGGCGACGCAAATCAAGGTAGCGATACTTCAAACGAACATCTTCGCTAGGAAGCTTGTTTTCGGACTCGTTTTCCAAAGCAGTAGAAACCTGGAATGGAAGAGCGTCGGATTTAGCGAGAATCGTAACAGTTTGAGCAACAATCTCAATTTTACCTGTTGCTAAGTGGTCGTTCTCATTACCATCCGGGCGCAAGCGAACCTCGCCGGTTACCTGCACAACAAACTCGCTTCTAAGCGGGCGTGCAGTTTCCTCATCATAAATAACAACCTGCACCAAGCCTGTGTTATCACGGACATCAACAAAGGCAACGCCACCGTGGTCACGGCGACGATCAACCCAACCAGCAATGGTTACTTTTTGCCCGACTAATTCTTCAGTCACTTCAACGGCATGATGTGTACGATACGCCGTCTGGCTCATAAGTCCACTTCCTCTACGTTCTAATAATGGTGTATTCATTTTTGTTGACATAAATTGCGTTTAATATTCAAGCAATTTCGCACGAATATTATTTAGCGCAAGAAACTGTCTGCCGGGCATAAACAGTATCCGGTTGCCACGACGTGGCGTCTGCTACCGTCTGCTCGCCAGTAATAATATTTTTTACCTCGTCTTTGGAAGACTCAGACTCGGTGCTGTCTGCTGGGAACCATACGTAAGGAATACCCAGCTTATCTGCATACTTGATTTGCTTACCGAGCTTTGCTGCAGTTGGTGCAACATCTGTTGCAATACCGCGCTCGCGAAGCTTCCTAGCAATCTCATTGCATGCAGGACGATCTTCCTCATTCCAAACTGCCACAAGAACTGCTGCAGGAGAAATTCTAGAAACTGTAGCACCAGCGCTGTGAAGCATGTAAGAAACCAAGCGAGACAATCCAATAGAAAGACCGACGCCTGGATACTTCTTTTTGCCTTGAGAAACAAGATTATCGTAGCGGCCGCCAGAGCAAATAGAGCCTAAAGATGCTGCATTATCGAGGAAAGTTTCGTAAACGGAACCAGTGTAGTAGTCAAGTCCTCTAGCAATCTTCAAATCTGCAACAACAGCGCCCGGACGAATTCGTGCAGCTTCGTCAACAATCATTGCGAGCGTTTCAACACCTTCTGTAGCCAAGGCATACGATTCGTTATCTTCGCTCGTAGAAATATTGTGTTTATTGCATAGAGATTCAAAGCTAGACTTTAGTTCTTCCCCAGTTTTTGCAGTAAGCTCAGCTAATTCTAAGCAGGCAGCAGCTTGAGACTCATTAGATCCGCACTCTTTTATAAGAAGTTTAGATACTTCTTCTGCACCAATTTTGTCTAGCTTGTCGATTTCGCGAAGAACACCTTCAATATCTGTTAAACCAATACCGCGGTAAAAACCTTCGGAAAGCTTACGATTATTTGCGTGAACTGTAGCTTTTGGTAAACCAAATTCTCTCAATCGCTCGAGAGCTTCAACCATAACCAAAGGCAATTCAACTTCGTAATGAGAAGGAAGTTCCCCGTTGCCAACAACATCAATATCTGCTTGAACAAACTCGCGGAAACGACCTTCTTGAGGACGCTCCCCTCGCCAAACCTTTTGCATTTGCCAGCGTTTAAACGGGAATGTTAAATCTCCAGTATGTTCAACAACGTAACGGCTAAGCGGAACTGTTAAATCAAAATGCAAGCCAATTCGTTCTTCCACAGGAGTGTCAGATTCGTGACCAACTTCTTGCAATCTTGACAATAAATAAATTTCTTTACTTGTTTCGCCTTTTTTCAACAAACTTGAACCCTGTTCTACGGCACGCGTTTCTATGCCAATAAAACCGTTTAGTTCAAAGACTTCTCGAAGTGTATCTACTACTCGCTGTTCAACAGCGCGTTCACTAGGAAGCCATTCAGGGAAACCTGATATAGATGAGCCTTGTACCATGTCCACTATAATAGGTGGTGTTGCGGAAAAATCATGGCTTACCGTCATACTTATTCGTAACATTGTTACCGTGCATCTGCTGTAAGGAGTCGACCGTGACCGAACAGACTAAACCTGAAGAAACTACTAAAACTACTACCGCGCCAAAGCCACTTGCTCCATCGCCTGCAAGCTTCGCGCATAAGACTCGTGTTGTTGCTCAAGCACCAACTATTTCTTATAACGAAGAGGATATTAAATCCGCAAAAAACTTTGGCCGTGTTGATGAAAATGGCACTGTTTATGTTACTGAAAACGGTACTGAACGTGAGGTTGGTCAATACTCCACTGGAACTCCTGAAGAAGCATTGACTTTCTACATTCACCGCTACCTTGATTTGAAGATTAAGCTCGATTTATTCGCTAAAAGGTTGGAATCAACCAACGTAAAAGTGAAGGAAATTGATGAAACGCTTAACACTCTGCAAGAAGAATTAGCTGAGCCTGCAGCCGTTGGTGACCTTGCTGCTTTGCGTGCGCGACACGCCGAGCTTAAAGCAAAGGGAGATGAAAAGAAAGAAGAAATTGCAAAAGCTCGTAAAGAGGCTCTTGAAAAAGCTTTGACAGAGCGTGCAAATATTGTAGAACGCGCTGAAGCATTGGTTGCTAAAATGGGCGATTCAACAAATTGGCGCGAGCTTAACGATAAGCTTCGCTCTCTTTTCGACGAATGGCAGGAACATCAGCGCACTACCATTCATTTGAATAAGGCTGATGCAGACGCTTTGTGGCAGCGTTTCTCTAAGGCTCGTTCCGCATTCTCCCAGGCTCGTAATTCTTGGGTTAAAGAACGTGAGCACGTGCGTAATAACGCTAAGCAGCTTAAGGAAGCAATTATTACTGAAGCTGAAAGCTTGAAGGATTCAACTGACTGGCGTGAAACTTCTACTAAGTTTAACGCTTTGATGGATCGTTGGAAGAAGGCTGGTAATGCTGGACGTCAGCATGATGATGCTTTGTGGGCTAAGTTCCGTGAGGCTGCTGACGCTTTCTACCATGCTCGACAGGCTGATCGCGAAAAGTTGAATGCTGGAGAGCATGAGAATCTCGTTAAGAAGGAAGCTTTGCTTGTAAAAGCAGAAGCGTTGCTGCCTGTAGAAAATGAGGAAGCTGCTAAGAAGGCTCGTAAAGCTTTGTCTGAAATTCAAGAAGAGTGGGATGCGATTGGCTTTGTTCCTCGAGAAGATATGCGTCGCATTGAGGCTCGCTTGAATGATGTTGATAAGAAGATTAAGGCTGTTGAAGAGGCTGCTTGGAGAGATGCTGATCCTGAAGCTAACGCTCGTAAGTCCAGCTTTGCTTTGCAATTGGAAGCGCAGCTCGAAGAGCTTAACGCTGCTATTGCTAAAGAAACTGACAAGAAGCGTAAAGCTAAGTTGGAAGCTGAAAAAGCAACTAAAGAACAGTGGCTTAATGCTGTTAAGTAATTAGTTTTATAAATTAAATAAAAATATGGGGTTTCTTGAAAAATCAAGCGGCCCCATATTTATTTTTGATTAGATTCTTCCATTAAAGATTTAGCAAGTTGCACAAAAGTATTAGCAAGCTGTGAATCATCTAACTTGCCGTCTTCGTTTAGAACCGCAGGACGTCCTGCTTCGCCAATTTCTCTAAGAGTTGGGTCAAGAGGAAGCTGAGCTAAAAGAGGAACATTAGTATGAAGAGCTTCACAAAGCTGTTCGCTAACTCTTTTTCCGCCTCCGGAGCCGAATATTTCCAAGCGCTCGCCATTATTTTCAAACCAGCTCATATTTTCAACAACGCCTCGAACACTCACAGGAATTTGCAAAGCCATAAGACCTGCCCTAACCGCCACGTCCGACGCACTAGGTTGAGGTGTTGTAACAACAACAAGCTCAACGTTTGGTAAAGTTTGAGCCACAGCAAGTGCCATATCTCCTGTACCAGGTGCTAAATCAAGCAAAAGAACATCTGGACTTCCCCACCAAACGTCTGAAAGAAACTGTTCTAGCGAACGCTGTAAACGCGGTCCTCTCCACAAAATAGCACGATCAGTTCCAGCAAACATGCCGATTGAAATAAGCTTTACTCCCCAAGAGACAACTGGCATAAGCATGCCGTTAAGATTAGTTGGCTGAGAGTTTACTCCAAACATGCGCGGCAAAGAAAAACCGTATACGTCCGCGTCGATTGCTGCAGTATCGTATCCTAAAGCTGCAAAAGTTGCGGCCAAATTAGCAGTTATAGAAGATTTTCCAACGCCGCCTTTTCCTGAAGCAATAGCAAAAATTTTCGTACGCGTACCAGCTTTGTTAAAAGGATTTTCTCTGCGCTCAGCCTTCAAATCTTCTACTAGTTTTTCTAGCTTATCTTTACTCATTGCGCTAGAAGTAACATGCGCTATAAGAGTTGCTTGAGGATATTTAGATACAGCTTCTTTTACTCGTTCTGTAATAATTTCAGCCAATGGGCAGTTTGGTACAGTAAGTTCAAGCTTTATTCTTACGTTATAAACCGGTTTAGAAGCATCTAAATTTTCAGCTTCACTAACACTAACGCCAGTTACCATATTTAGTTCTGTAACTGAACGGCCTAATTCTGGATCAATAACGCTACCCAGCAAATCGTAAACGCGTGTTTCGAGTTCGCTCGTGTTCATTTATGTTATGATTCCTTAGTCATTAATATCAAGAGAATTTTCGCTAGCTTTTTGTAGAGCTTCTTCCACGCTTCCAGTTTCCAAAAGAACACTAAACTGATTTTCGTTAAGCATTGGAATAGAAAGTTCTTGAGCTTTGGTTGCTTTAGAACCAGCATTTTCTCCCAAAATTACGCAGTACGTGTTTTTACTAACTGATCCTGAAGCTTTACCGCCTCGAGACACTATTGCTTCCTTTGCTTCATCTCTACTAAAGCCTTGCAAAGATCCTGTTACAACAACAGTTTTACCAGCTAGAGTTTGAGCAAGGGATGATGTTTCAACTTTTCCAACTACCCCTACTTCTTGCCAAGCGTGCAAAACTTCAAATCTCCAGTTGCTACTATCTTTTGCTTGCTTAAACCAGTCGTAAACAGCTTGAGCAATTTCTGGACCAACGCCATCAATCTTAGTAAGTTCTTCAACTGAAGTATTTGCAATATTTTCTAAAGATCCTAATTTTGCCGCTATCAGACGCGCTGTTGGTGGGCCTAGTCTACGAATAGAAAGCGCAACTAAAACGCGCCACAGGGCAGCATTTTTGCCTTTTTGGGCTATTTCTTCAAGCATGCTACGAGTAGTTTCCGATGGTCTTGTGTACCACGGAACGTTAATTGTTTCTTTTGCATTATTTGAAGCTCGTTTAGTTTTCCAAAAAACTACTCGAGCATCTTTTGGAACCTGAAATTCTGGATACTTAGAATCAAATTCACTGTTCTGATCCAAAGCTTCAGTTTCAATGTTTTGGCTAGAAGATTCAGCAAATTTTGCTTCAATTGTGCGCGTCCAGAATGCTCGCACTTGCCTCCAAAGACCAGATCCCCCAATTTTTCGAGTATGCTTTTTTAATTTTCCGTCTTTTCCTACTTCTTGCCATTCTTCAACAAGCGGAATTTCCTTCCAAACCATAACATTTTGTAAATCGTTAGCTGTTATGCTAAAAATTCCAGATTCGCTTTTAAGCACAGGAATTTGAGGCTTAGGTAACGTTAAATTAGCAGGAGGAACATAAGGCTGCTGCATTGAGCCTCTTTGAACCACAATCTTATCAATATCTGGGCAGTAAACTTCAGCGGTAGATGGCCTAGAATCTTCAGGATTTGTAAGAGCTAAAGCGGCGTTATCTCCCAAATTCTCAATATCAAAAGCCTGCCTAGAAGCCAAGTGAATAATACGTTCAGTAAGCTGAGCTGGGCAGTTTTCCACATTAGGACAGCGAATATCTTTATCCCCCTGTTTTGCTGGAGCTAATTTTGCTCCGCAAGAAGGGCAATACTCAGGCATAACAAATTTTCGTAATTGGTTTTCACGGCCTTCTCGTGCTTTTAAAACAGGACCAACTAATTCAGGAATAACATCTCCAGCTTTGCGAACCACAACAGTATCGCCAATAAGCACGTTTTTATGCTCAACTTCGTAAGCGTTATGAAGAGTTGTTCTGGAAATAGTAGAACCTGCAACAGTTACAGGCTCAAGGATTGCTACAGGCGTAACTCTTCCTGTTCTTCCAACTTGAACAACAATATCCTTCAAATAAGTGTTAACTTCCTCCGGCGGATACTTATATGCAATAGCCCATCTTGGTGCTCTTGAAGTTGCTCCAAGATTACGCTGCAATGCGCGGTCATCAACCTTTACAACAATTCCATCCAATGCGTGCAAAATATTTGCCCTATGTTCGCCATAATAATCAATCATGTCTTGTATTTCGGCAAAATTAGTTACTCTACGCGTGTATGGAGAAACTGGAACACCCCACTGTTTGTAAAAATTGTATGCGTCAGACTGGTTAAAAGTTGTTTCACTATTAGCATGACTTGAGCTTGATTTCCAACGGAGTTCCCCCAAGCCGTGCGCGAAGAAGCTTAAATGACGAGTTGCGGTAATGCGCGGATCTTTTTGACGAAGCGAACCTGCAGCAGCATTTCTAGGATTTGCAAAAGCTGCTTTTCCAGCGTCTTCCTGCTCCTCGTTAAGCTTACGAAAATCAGCCCATTTCATAAAAACTTCGCCGCGAATTTCAACAAATTCAGGAATATCGTCAGGATTTTCAGCATGAAGCTGAGTTGGTATTGCTTCAATCGTTCTAACATTAAGAGAAATATCTTCGCCTGTTACGCCATCTCCTCTAGTAAGCCCCTGCTCAAGAGTGCCGTTTCTGTAAATAAGATTTAACGCAAGACCGTCAATTTTTACTTCGCATGTCATAGGAAGCGGCTTGGATTCAGGCCATTGCAAATCTCGAAGAACACTGTTGTACCAATCGTGTAATTCGTCAATAGAAAACACGTCATCCAAACTCATCATTCGCGAAGGATGTTTTACCGAAGTAAAATCGTTGGAAAAAGTTCCACCTACGCGGTGCGTCGGAGATTGCGGAGTGTCAAGTGTTGGAAAAGCTGATTCCAGAGCACTTAACGCTCGTATACGCGCATCATAAGCTGCATCCGAGCTTGTTGGAGCATCTTCAACATAGTAGGCAATTTGATCAGATTGCGCCCACGCTGCTAATTTTGCCCACAAGCGTGCAGCCTGTTCAGTGGTAAGAGATGTAGGTTGTAGACTTGAAAGAGCTAAAGCGTCCGCATCGGTAGGTTCTAGTTTATGAATCCACTCATCTGTGTCAACATTAGGATTCCAAATATGAGCATTAGAGTGCGCTTCATCAGTTACAGCTTGCTCATCAAAATCGTCAAAAAGCGTCCATTGAGAGCTTTGTGACGCTGCATCATTGTAAGCAGCACTCATAAAATCCCCTTTCAACCCAAATATTTAGCGTAACCCACTACTCTATTTAGCATTTTAAGCATTTAGTGAACGCAAGAATTGAGATTGCACAGCACCTTCCAAATCTTCGTTTGAAGTCATGCGAATATTAGCAACGCACAAAGTTCTTGCAATAACAAACATTCCTTCATCAACCGTAAGTTTTGCAGCTTTACCAATAATATGGCTGGCTTCAATATTTGGCCAAACAGGAATATCGTCATTCATAAAATTCTGCTTCACATCGTCCATATTAGCCGGAGCTTTATAACACTGCGAGCGCATTCTAGATAGCAGTTCTTCTAGTTCCATTTGCAATGGTTCTATTCTTCCTGGGGCTAAATAATCAGCCATACGATACGCGCTTGCAGCGAGTGCAAACCTGTCTTGCATCCATGCAGCGTACGCTAGTCGATAGTATGCGAATGCTGCATCATCTTTGTCGAAAGATACTCTCAAAGCGTTTAAGCATGCTGCTATAACAGATGGCCAGTCTTCTTTTTGAGATAATTCTGCAGCAAGCTTTAAGTGAGATAGTGCGTATGTTGGAGCGTACGCAACCATCATGTTTAAGTGCTTTAATGCAGCCTCATGCTTATTTAATTGCGAAAGTAAGTCTGCTAGTTCCATGTGCGCGTAGAACAATCCGTCTGGAATAAGTAGTGTATGCTCTTCTGGTGTTGCAAATATGTGATTGTACACAACTCTTTCCGCATAAGAGTTAAAGTAGCGTGGAACAACATTTTCTACGGAAAACATTGAGTCGAATTTAGCAATATTTTTCTCGTATTCTTCTATTGCAGTGCTAATATCGCCTTCCATAAGCTGCTCTTGGACTCTAATACGCATGTTTCGTATGCTTTGCGAAGCTTTGAATGAAAGTTCAGGTATGTCTGTTTCGTCAATAAGAGCTCTTGTTACACTGTCTGCTTTTTCACTAAGCTCAGGATCTGCAATTTGCCCAATAATATTCATTGCCTCTCTAGCTTTTTCTGCTGTAGTTTGAATCTGCTGAGATGCAATATGGTGGAAGTCTGTAACAGCTTGCTGCAAAAGGTCTTCTCTTTGAATTGATAAGCCTTGTGCGTGTGATGTTCCAAGTATTTCTTCTTGTTCTTCGCTAAATATTGTGTCGGAAAATTCAGGCTCTTCTTGCGCTCCTCTAGGCGCGAAGCAAGTATCGTGCATGTCGAATGATGCTTCTACTGAGCCTAAAGTGTAGTCTTCGTGCATGCTCATTGTTGCATTGGACTGTTTATATATTTCTATTGGATTTTGCAAACCATGCGCACGAATATGTTTAATAAATTTTTCGCGTTCAAACGTTACTGTCATTAACGTACGTATTTCTGGAGGCTCGCTAAAAGCAGCTAAAGGATTTGAGTTGGAATCTGACTTAGATTCTGGCTTAGAATCAATTAAAGATTGCACACCTTCAACAACTTCTGCAAGCGGTAAGTGTTGCAAATCTTGGATTTGTGAAGGGTCTCCATGAACGTCACCGTCTTTTGGATCACCTTTTGAAGGTGCATTATTTACATTCATATTGTCTAATGCTTGAATAGTGCGGTTTAGTAGCGTACTGATTGCATTATCTTGTGCTGCAACCATTTCTTCTAAACCAATAGAATCAAGCCTAATTGAAACATGCTGTATTTTCTCGCTTGCACCAAAGGCGAGCGTTGCAAGCATAATGCCGAATCGCAGATTGTAATAGGTTGCCATACGCGACTTTTCAACATTACTTAGCCTATGCCACTTATGCTCTAAAGTATCGTATTTGCTTGTAGGCATTAGCGACGATCCTGTAGAAGTGAAAGCAATCGCCACATTGCCATCGTTTAGATTAGAGCGAAAATCTGCGTCGAATCTAAACGGCATGTATAAGCTTCTAATAAGTTTAGAAAGAGATTGACGGTAAAGCCACTCTCCCGCATCATTCTGCTTCAAAAATGTTGCAGACTGCTGATATTTTCTAGCCTTATTCCATAAGTGAAGCAAAGGACGAATACTATCGTCTTGTAAAGGATTTGCTAAACTTGGCGTATCAAAAGATTCACAAGCATTAAAAGCAGGGTTTTCAATCATAGCGTTATCTATAGCAGCAATGCGCTCTAAGCTAACGTTTCCTTCAAAATTCTTTCCGCCCTGCAAAGAATTAGCTTGTAAGAACTGGTATATTGCTTGTAAACGATTTAGCGCTCCTTCAATTCTTAAAACTTTTAGCGCTGAGGAAGGATCTAATGAATCGTCCCAAATTAAGTAATGTGCAGAAGTTTGTTGAGCTTGTCTAAAATGTAGTCTTTCTGCGCCATGAACAGCTTCTAAGCTTCTAGTTGGATCTAATGCTCCAACCTCTTTCATAACTCGCTCATAGTAGCTTTCTAAGCCGGAAACTTGCAATCCAACTTTTTTTGCGTGCGCAATATCTGCAGCGCTTCTTCTTATTGCGCCAAGAGGTGCTTCAGTATGCAATCTTCTTAGAACGTGCGAATATCCAAAACCTATTAAGTTTTGATTTAAATCTGGTATGAAAAATGTTGCGAAAAATGTTGTTGCAATAGCATTCTCGTAAGTAAGATTACAACGCAAAGAATCAGGTAATTTTACGCGCGTGCTTTCAAGCGTATATCTTTTATGCTTTCCAATTGTGCAGCAAAGCCACGAAGCAACCTGATGCAAACCATCTTCTAAAGAAACTTGCATAACAATATCGCCATTTACTATAGAAATATTGTTGTTGCTGGCGATTGCTGCGCTTTCGTTAGCTAAGTTGGCTGAGTTGGCTGCGTTTTTATTTTTTAAGCACATGCTTGGCAAGCTTTTTAAACTTTGCAAAATATTGCGGAATTTTTTTGAAATATTATTTGATTTAGGTACTTTTAAGCTTCCGTAAAAACGAGTTGTATTTCGTAAAGTAAAAGAAGATTGCTCAATAAAAGAAAGTTGCGGAAGACGTTCAAACGTATCTTCAAGAGTTACTTTGTCACCCGTGTAAACTCTACCTTCTGAATCTGCAATAGCAAGTTGACGAAAAAGCTTTCCATCATTTTTAACTAATCCAATCGAAATGCAGAAGGATTTCCCAGGAATTCTAAACCATCCAACCTGAGTATTAGAAGGAAGGCTTGGAAAATCGGTGAAAATATTATGCTTTGCAAAGTTTGGAATAGAAGTAATTTTGCCTTCTAGCCATAAGGAATTGATGGCATCTACCATTGTAGACATACTATCTTCATTAGAAGTCGTCTGATTGGTAGATTGTACGTCGTCAGCCATAAATTCCCATTCTTTCAAAATCGATGCTAGTAGCAATTATGGAAACACGATTTCATAAACAAAATACTAAAAAAGTGGAGCGGACAACGGGACTCGAACCCGCGGTCTCAACCTTGGCAAGGTTGCGCTTTACCAACTAAGCTATGTCCGCAAAACAAGATGCTATTCTAGTTAATTATTTAATTAAATGCAAATATGGAATGTCGCAAGGCTTGTGGTTTGAAAATCATTGTAATCGGCGAAAATCGTGGTTATGAGATTATAGGGTTATAGGGTTTATAGGGTTAGGTTATAGTCCAAAATCGAGTAACAAAAACAAAAAACGCAGTGCTTTTACACTGCGAACATATTGTGGGTGATATAGGAATCGAACCTATGACCCCTTCCGTGTGAAGGAAGTGCGCTAGCCGCTGCGCCAATCACCCAAAATTTTTTAATTATGCGTGAAAGGCAATCCTTTCGAGTGGGCGATACAAGGTTCGAACTTGTGACCCCTTCCGTGTCAGGGAAGTGCGCTACCACTGCGCCAACCGCCCAGGTTGTTTATTAAGCATGAAGCTTAATCGAGGTGGGTACGAGAGTCGAACTCATCTATACGGCTTTGCAGGCCGCTGCCTAACCGCTTGGCTAACCCACCGTAAGGTCGAATAACTCATCGGACCTAGAGCGGACAACGGGACTCGAACCCGCGGTCTCA
>NZ_JBKQXU010000004.1:0-681 GCF_048545135.1 Gardnerella bretellae | reverse complement strand
GAGCGGACAACGGGACTCGAACCCGCGGTCTCAACCTTGGCAAGGTTGCGCTTTACCAACTAAGCTATGTCCGCAATGCAACTTTACTGACCAACGTCAGCGCCGAAGCACGAGTAACTACTATACCCGAAATATTCTCAAATGCAAGCCCTCGCCTATTTGGCGTGTCGTTTGGTGGTGTTTTGGGGAATAACCACTCTTTTGCAATAGTTAATTTTCCCGTTTTCTATTATGCAAACGCAATTTAGCTTCGTATCTTCTCTAGATAAACGTTTTTGAACAATGGTATTTATTGAATCCCTTGTTACATTGAATATTCTAAAAAATAACGCTATAATGAACGTATCGCGAGGGCCTCGCAGCTGCCGTTTACGTCAGATTGTTAGTCGAGGGATCCCTCGCAATCTTCATTTTAAGTTCATTTTCTATGGTTATAGATTCTAGGGTTATAGACCAAAATTTATTTATTCATCCGGGGAATGAACTTTACGCGGAACTCCTAAATCGTCTGCTATATCGTCGTATTTATCGCCACATAATTATATGCAGTAACAACACACTAAGCTCTTTCTTTTTGATAAACGCACTTCTAGGATAGCATCAGCGTATGCAGGAAAGACCGTGCTCAATATGGTATGCGCCAATGCGTCGAGGGATCACCCCCGCGTATGCGGGAAAGAC